>JBCCBL010000130.1:0-7902 GCA_039034055.1 Verrucomicrobiota bacterium
GGAGTTGCCGAGTTCGATGGCTTTTTCGTAATGGATCGCGTTGAAAAACTGTTCGACTTCGGAGGCCCAAGAAGTGTCGGTGTGGTAGATGATGTGTTCCTCTTGCTGGAAGGTCCCTGAGCTGTCGGGGCTGTTGCGTTTGATGGCGAGGTCTTCTTCGCCATAGGCTCCCGATGAGGTTTTCAGCCCGTTTAGGACGAGGGCTCCCCCTTCGAGAAATACTTCAAGAGAAAATAAATACCGCCACTGGGTCATGGTGGAGTGTAAGGAGGCACAGACTCCACTTTGGCTGTTTTTAAAAATAGCAAACACGTTGTCCTCAAGGCCTTCAGTCTTCCAGTAGAGGTTTGAGACGAAGGCGTTTATCTGGTCGAAATCGTCGGCGAAGTAGAGGAATAGATCGAGCATGTGGATGCCTTGATCGAGTAGGATGCCGCCTCCCGCTTTCTTTGGATTGGCGCGCCAGGTTTTAAAGTAGGATTCGTCGACTTCTTTGCCGTAGCGTCCGCGCATCCAGAGGAGTTTTCCCATTTCGCCCGATACGAGGATTTCTTTTATTTTCTGGATACTGCCGTGGTGTCGGTGGTTGAAGCCGTATGCTAGGGTCTTGCCACTTGAGTGTTCGAGGGCACGGACTTCGTTGACTTCTTGAGCGTTGAAGGCCGGGGGTTTTTCAGAGAAGACATGCTTGCCGGCGGAGAGGGCTTGTTTGCACAGGGGGACCATTTGGTAGTTGGGTGTGCAGATAAAGACCGCGTCGATTTCGGGATTTTCGATGATTTCCGATTCTGAGCGAGCGTTGGGATAGGTGGGGGATTTCGAGTGGGGATCGAATACCGCAGACACGTGGCCTAGAGCATTTTCTTCAATCGCTTGGGCTCGGATTTTGCCCATTTTCCCAAATCCGATGATTCCGCAGTTTGTCATGGTGTTTTCGATGTGAGGGAGTTTTCGAATTTCTGGAAATCCTCAGCCAGTCCCTGTAGGAATTCCGTGCTATTGCTCGAAATGTGAGGAGACATGAAGAATGCATCGGGGTGGTAAATATGTAGGGGGCCTTTGTAGGGCTCTTTCCAGAATACATCGAATGCGGCCACGATATGCCGTTCGGAAATCGCTTTTAGCAGGGCATCTTCATTTACGATGGGACCGCGTGCCGTGTTGATCAGGGCGGCGCCCGAGCGCATCCAAGCAATCTTTTGAGCGTCGATGAAGTTGCGGGTTAGGTTGTTTAGCGGGATGTGCAGGCTGATTGCGTCGGCCGCGCGGATTTTGTTTTCGAGTTCTTGGGGTTGGTTTTCTAGCGCGTCATAGGTATCGACCGTGAGGATCGGTTTGAGGGCGTTTGCCACGATGCGACCGATGTTGCCGGTTCCGATGATGAGGACGTTTTTTTTGGAGAGGGATTCGCGAGGGACTTTGGTCCAAGTCTCGAGATCGCCGGTGGAGCGGTAGAGCATTTTGAGGATGAGGTATACTGTGTAGTGGGCAGTCTCTGCGAAAATGATTCTTCGAGTCGTTTCCGAGGGAAGGCAGATCTCGATGTTTCTGGTTTTGGCCTGCTCGAAGGGAATGTTGTCGACGCCGACACCGCACTTAAAGATTCCGCGGAGCTTGGGCATGCGATCCAGATCGATGGCTTTTCCACCAACGATGGCGATTTCGGCCTCGGAGGGATCCACGCAGTAGTCTTTGTGAGGCAGGTAATCATCGAGGGTTGGGGTATTTTTCCAAAGATTCATTGTGATAGGAGCCGTGTTTGGCGTGCTTCGTCGACCAAGCTTTTGGGACCGGCAATCACCGTCGCTCTCAGGTCATCGGTCAGATTCGATATGATATATTCGCCACCTGCTGCTTTTACGATGGCCAATCCAGCGGCAACATCCCAAAGCCAGATGCCTTGTTCGTAGTATAGGTCGAAGGTGCCCTGGGCGACGTAGGCAAGCGATAGGGCAGCAGAGCCAATCATGCGGATTTTTTTAAACCGGGCGTTGAATCGCGCGGTTTGGTTTAAGCTGTCTTCTGAAAAGTCTCTTTTGCTTGGAAATCCCGTGGCAAGCACTGCTTGAGCGGGATCGGTGTGGGTCGAAACTTGAATTGGATTTTCGTTGTTGGCGGCGTTTTGTTCCACCGAGCCGGAAAATAGATTGCCATTGAGGGGGTCCAGAATGATGCCGAGCTTAGGCTCTCCCTGTTGCCACAACGCGATGGAGATACACCAAACTGGAAACTGTCTGCTGAAGTTCATGGTGCCATCGAGGGGATCGACGATCCACAGGGGTGTATCCTTATTGAAGGTGTGGCTGGCGGGATCTTCTTCGGATAGGATGTGTATGCCGGTTGGGCGCAGATGCTCAAATATGGCCTGTTGAGCAGCCTCGTCAGCGAGGGTTTTGATGTCTTTTCCGGCGTTGGAGACGATGCCAGCGTCCTGAGTAAAGTTTAGGAGGGTCTCGTGAGCAGCACGTGCGGCTTTTGTGGCTTGGGTCTGGAGGTTGGAGAGGTTCACAGAAGGCTAGGCGTCTGAGCGCGTCTCTCGCATGTTTTGCGGTGAACTGGTTTCCCATTCTTTGATCTGCATGTATTGATCGAGCCAGCAATGCATGATGACTTGGTGGGCGCACTCGACCATGCCGTAGGTTTTGGCGGAGACATAGATGTTGAGATCTCCCAAGGAGCGGGAGGGATTTTCGGGATTGAGACCACTGAGCGTGATCACCGTCATCTTCAACTTTCGGGCCATTTTGATCGCGTTGATGATGTTGGGAGAGCTTCCAGAGCTGCTGATGGTGACGAGAAGATCTCCCGGGTGCGCGTACCAAGAAAGGGGTTCGCTCATCGCATGTTCAAAGCCTAGGTCGTTGCCCATCGCGGTGAGTAGGGGCGCATTTGCGAAGGACCGGGTGCGGACTTTCGCATTTTTGGTCCAATCGAGGCACATGTGATTGGCCATGGCTGCACTCGCCCCATTGCCCACCATAAACTGCTGTGCGTCGCGTAGAGCAATATCGGTGGACAGCTCGCAGAGACGGTCGAAGCCTTCGGAGGAGTTGATTTTAGCAGACTCAATATCGCATATCTCCAGATCACGGAGTGAATGACTTAATGTAGAGAAGTAATTGAAAGGAAAATTTTCACTCATATTGATACGCTTTAAAATAATCGGTAAATCGCAGACTAGATGAACCCCTAAGCTCAATCCTGTCTTGAGTGGATATTGCCAGCTCTGGTGGCTAAAGATATGGCTTGTTTTTTTCTAGCATTTGCTAAACCGATGTGGATATGGTCCGTCATTCCTCAGAGATGAACCAGGACTGTTTTGTTTGCTACAAAAATCACGATGCTGGCTGCCGTGCGTCACGGTTGTTGATAGTCGATCTGGCATGGCTTCTCTTGTTTTTGGTTGTTCCCCAAAATCAATACCTTCGTGAATCTCGTGTATGACTAAACAATCGGCAATTTGAATCTCTAGCTCTCATCCAAAACGACATATCCTTCAGAAATGTACCATCATGAATATCCGCTGTTAAAGAGGCGGATTGAGAAGATCAGAAGCCTCTTAGACGATAGTGGGTACTCCGACCGGATTAGTCCCTTAAAATCCGTCTTTATTTGTATGACCCCTAGATCGGGTAGTACTTACCTGGCATCGTTGTTTGAAAGAAACAGTGAACTTAAGATAGGAGAGCATTTCCGGATCGTAAAGGGAAGTCTGGAGCAGAGAATAGCGAAATATAATTCAAAGAAATATGATGAATATATCAGAAACATAATTACGGATTTTTCTAGGAATCGTGTTTTTGGAGTGAAACTGGATTGGATTCAGTTTGCGCCGGTCTATTATTTAGGAGCCTATCGCCATTATTTTCAGGACAATCGATTTGTCTATCTCACGCGATCCAATTTAGTAAAGCAGGCTATATCGGGGCACATTGCCGCAGAATCGGGCTACTATCATTCCTTTTATGATAACGAAGATGCTGTTCTTAATGTCGCTTATGATTTTGATAAGATTGATAAGCATTTGAATCATTTGTTGGAAATGATGAGAGCATGGGAGTCGTTTTTCGCCTACGAGGGAATCACGCCTCTGAGGATTACTTATGAGGCTATCCAAGAAAAACCAGCCGAGGTCATGCGACAGCTATTCCGATTCTGTGAAATGGATGATCAGAGTGAAATCATGACTAAGACGTCTGTTGAGCGCGTTTGTAGCAGATTAAACGAAGATTTCTATATGCGATTTGTTAAGGAATCTGAATACAAAATAGACCGAATCGAATTGAATTGATTCATGTTTCAATTCGAAGGTCTATCAATAGAATCAAACGTAGAACGTGGTGTTCTACTCTTTCTCAAAACCTAGGTTTGACGGGCTAGAAATTGACTTGATTGCATCCTTGAATGAAATGGAGAGCTTAAAAAGCTGCGTACCGCTAAATGTTTCATCATGAAATCCGTCAATCGATGAGTGATTACCGAATCTAAGATATTTCTTCATGAACCTTCCCAGGGCGATGCTGCGAGGCTTGGATGGGCGGGTTGGTTCGAATATCTGTGTGGACTGCCCGAGACCGTTTTGATCACTGCTACCGACCAGATTGAAGGTCCAGGAAGTTTCATTTCATTCTCTCCCATAGAGAGCCCAGCTGACTGTTATGCGAGTCTCGAAGGAAAGGTGCGTCGAATCCTGGCGATTGATAATGGGGAGTATTTTATTAGGAATCTGCGATTTGCTTTTGAAAATAGAGTCGATCGTGTCGTGTATCCGACACTCTTTGAATCTCCGAAAATCGCGCATCGGGCGAGTGCGTCTGTTTGGTCGTCTCTATATCATCTTCCCTCATTCCCTTACGATTCTGAGGAATCGAATCGTGGGAATTCGGAGAAGATGATAATTTTGTATGAAGAGGGTAGGCACTTGTCAGGGGAAGAAGGGTATCGGAAAATTGAACTGATAAATTTCAAAGAAAGACTGAATAGATATGCAGATCAGATGCGTCTTTCCGTTGATTGGTTTGAACTTAATGAAATTGAAGGCATTGATATTGGCAGTTACAGTGTGGTGGTCTTTGACGTAAGTATATCGATACATGAAGCACTGCCTTACGTTCGGATCTTATCAGCGAAGAATGTACGGATGTTGTTCGATTTTGAATTTGATATTCTTGATTCCTTGATGATTGGAGATACTTACTACGCCAATTTATCAAACTGGAGAACGCCACCTTCTATTGATAGCGTCCGGGGACTGCTGGGAGATTTTACAGACTTCGTTCGAACCTCTGTATCGGTATCCGAATGTCCTGCGATCGATTCAAAACGACAGGCCTGGTGCCAATCTGTCCGAGACTATGGTTTGGCGTGCTTGAAAGGTCATGGAGTAAAGTCCAGATATGGACAAGATTTCGTAGCGCTCATGGAAGATGATCAGGAATTCGCAGAGCTTACTGAGTGGTTAAAAAAGACATACTCCTCTCGAGGCAAAGGTTATGATCTTTTATGTATGATCGCGTTTCATTTCTTTGATCGTTTCCCATTTCTAAATTTGGCGCTTGACGAATCGTTTTTAGAAGAACGTCGCTCACTAATCGAAAAGCTTTCCGAACTCCTTTCGTTGACTCTTTCTACCAAGCAGGGAGGAAGTGGCGTGAGGGGTTCAGCGGTATTTAATTGCTGGTGTCAACTATTGCTGACGAAGGGTGGAAAAGAGTTCGACTTATCTGCGTTTAGAGACATCCCTCCAAAAAATTTCCAAGGCTGGCTCCAGAATAAGGTTGAGTTGGCTTTGTTGCTACGACTGGCTTATGAATCTCCCCCTTGCCTCTCGGAAATTAATAACGAGATTGCGACTTTTATTTCCGGGAATAACGAGGTTGATATGAAATCGCCGTTGCTGTCGGCATGGGCGAGTTTGTTTGCGGATGGGGTGGGAGGCACCCAGGATGTTTATGAATTAGATACTTCCGATTTCGATCTCCTCCCGCAAAATCGAATCATCGGAAGAATAACAAGTGCCTATTTGTGCAGCGACCCTTCGAAGCTTGATAAGATACGGGCGGATTGTATGTCTCAATTGATGAAAATGGGGCTGTTAAAGTATCCGCAGGTTGAGCGCTTTTTCTCTCGAGATCTCGCAAGCTTGAGGGTTTAATTCTTTAGAGTTTGAGATGGGTGTCGACCGCTTTTCCAGAGCTGAGAAATTGGAGTTCGTTGACGGACTAGTGAGTCAGTGTTCGGAGAACCAGACTGGCTTCAAGAGCTACGCTTATGCAAACTTCGACCGCATTCACGCGGACTATCACTTTATCAAACCGTATATTTCTAATAATACCAGAATTCTTGACATTGGGGCGGTTCCTCCACTCATGGGACATTTTATCGGAAAGTCTGGATTGGGGCACTATACGGTTTTAGACCCTGATCCTGGACCGTTTAGAAAGTTTTTGGATACAAACCAATCCGCAATGATCGAGGGAAATATTGCCCAAAGGAGATTGATTTCGAATGAATCTCCGTTTGATTTTGTGTTGCTGAACGAAGTGGTTGAACATGTATCGGGAAATTTGATCGATTCGATTAGTAATGCGTTAAGCTTCGTGAAGCCCGGTGGTCATATTTTGGTGACGACTCCAAACCTTCGCTCAGTCTCGGGTCTGTATGCCTTGTTGACCCGTTCGTCAGGTCTCGCATCGAAACCAGACAAGTCTGTTCGAGAGCAATATGAGAGGGTTCAGAGTTATGGTTACTTTGGGCATATCAGGGAGTATACCGAAAAAGAGGTCATCGATTTGATGGTCAGTTTTGGGGTGAATCATGTTTCTTCAGTATTTCAATCAGACTACAGAAACTACACGGATCTTAGGAAGGTCGTCGTGGTTTTGGAGCACCTTTTCCCGAAATGGAGACTATTTGGTAAGTATCTCTTTCAAAAACCCGCGAATGCCTCGCTTGTATGAAATGCGTTGTCGTAATAACCGGTTTAATCAGAGATGTGGTTGAACTGTTTGGTGTTCTAAGGGAAGTTCAGAAATTGCGTGAGCAGGGACTGGTCAAACGTGTGATCTTATCGTCTTGGTTATCGGAAGCAGACGGGAACACGGATCTTTTCTCGAAACTACGTGCCTTTGGGATAGAGGTCCTTTTGACCGAGGCTGTGAGTGCGCCTATCGGTTCAGATGCGAACCGAGCCTTTTCCTATCAGGCGGTATCGCTTCTTCGGGCGCTCGATGAAGTCGAGTCGGGAGAGTTTGTCCTGAAGGTCCGCACCGATAAGTTTGCACATTTCATCCCTTGTTTCTCTGAGACCATCAGGAAGGGACTGCTTCGCGTAGATCCTAAAGATCCCCGGTATGTAGGACTCAATTGGAAGGTGGCTGTCACGTTGATTCGGGCATCGGTTCCATTTCATATTTTTGATGGTTATTTTTTCGGGGAAAGAAATGATCTGTATTATATTTTAAATACAAGTTTATCCCTTGAGGCAAGAATTCCAAAGGATGGATTGGGTGTTGAAAATCGATGGTGTATTGGGCCCTTTTTTCTACACAACAGTCTTTTCCGGTCTTTTTTTGAGAACTTCCGTTCTTACAGTCTGTTGGACTTTTTGAATAAATGGGTAAGGGATGATGAAGGGATGCCGACGCCAGTGGCTAAAATTCTGGGTGCTTACTACCTGCAGGTGATTTATTCGTTCGAGTTGGTTACTGAAAAAGGTTGGCAAGAGGAAAGCGTAAATCTTAGGTGTTTGTTAGATCCAGAGGATTCGACCTTGGCGAGAACCAGTGTAACCAGCGTCGGGCTCACGCGTTCTATATACTCGATAGATATTTTGAGGCAAATTTTGGGCTCTCATGCGTCGGCTTCGCCGATGTTTGATTCGGGATTTAACTCTGGGCTTCA
>JBCCBL010000131.1:0-7815 GCA_039034055.1 Verrucomicrobiota bacterium
AACCAGGCCCGTTTCCGCTTTCGCGCCGACTTCTCAGGAACTGGAGACGAACTCTACATTGACAATATTTCAATCGAAGGATTCAACCAACCGACCATCTCGGAGCCGGCCTACTTGCTACCTGATATCGATATCGCGATGGTTTCCGACGGCGATGAAGGTATCCAGGCTGAAATCACGATTTCTGAACTCGTTTCAGGCAGAACCTATGTCCTCGAATCCTCAACCGATCTCGGGATCAACGAACCGTGGTCAGAAGTCCAAAAATTTTCTGCAAACCCTGCCGATGAAGGTTTGTCCTACGTCTTCATCGAGCCGGATTCGGCACTGCACTCCTTTTTCCGAGTGAAAGTCGAGATCACCAGATAAATGGCAATTTTTCGACGAGGGGGCGCCCCCTAAGGGGTGGCGACCCCCCCGCGGAAGATCATACCCGTCTAGAACACAATCGATGGACTCAAAAGGTGGGCTCAGGCATCTGAGCTATCTGTTACCCATCTCTTTGTGTCATTCCATCCCTGCCACTTTGGTATCCATTGAAATCACCCCCAAGCTGAGCTTGCGGCGTTCAGGTTTGACCCGATTCGACAGATTCATAGAGTCCGCCCACTCCACTCAAACCTGACTAGCCATGAATCTCTACCCTTTTGGTGTCGCACTCTGTGTTGCGACTGCCGCTTGCATCAACGTTTCCCATGCCGCGCCTCTCACCATCCTGAATGCTGGATTTGAGAACGACACCATGCCTGATTTGTCTCCGATCCCGGATAATACTTTCCGCGTCGACCCGGGCACGCCCTCGGACTGGGATGCCTACGACCCAGACGGCCTGCTCAATGGGGGCAACATTTCGATTGGACTCATCAATCCAACCGGCTCTGATTTCTTTCCCGGAGGCGCACCCGAGGGCTCTTTGGCTGCACTAATCTATCTGGATGGTGCCTTCGGGCAAGGGGAAGTGGGCATTCAACAGACCCTTGAGGATACACTCGAGCTGAAGACCCGCTATACATTGCAAGTCGATGTGGGCAACATTGCTTCGGGCCAAGGTTCCGCATCATCGGCCGACGGAGGTAACAATTTCTACAATCTAGATGGCTTCCCCGGTTATCGCATCGATCTGATGGCTGGGGGTGTAGTGCTAGCATCCGACACCGGTGCGGAAATCGGTGAAGGCCATTGGGAAACGCGCGAAATTGTCTACGATGTGGGCGATGCGCACCCACAAGAAGGCGGAACCCTGACGATTCGATTAGTCAATTTAAACGTCGCCGACAACCCCGATCCCGGCATTGAAGTCGATTTTGATGATGTGCGTTTGGATGCCGAATCATCGCTAACAGCATTTACTGAAGAAACCGTTTTCTTTGATCTTCCTGAGGAACTTGAACCCAATCCAATACCTTCACCCACTGCACAACTCTCCGCACTCCCCGGATATCCAGCCGACGCAGACCAACTCACCTTGCTTGCCCAAATCTACCTGCCCGATTCGACTGTCTTTGGCCCGGGACCCTACCCGACGGTATTGATTATGCATGGATCAGGAGGCTTGTGGTCCGATGATGATATTGCCAATGGGTTGAGTTCTCAATTCGAGCAATGGGGTGAACTACTCGCGGACATGGGATATATCGCGTGCTTCCCGGACAGCTACAACCCGCGTGGTATTCCAGAGGACTTCAGCGGCAGGCGTCCACATTATGATCCCGAAGACGACGACGCCTTGTGCTCCCCCAATTACGAGCGCCCCAAGGATGTCGTCGCCGCACTGAGCTACCTACAAAGTCGAGATGATGTAGATACGGATAATATTGCCCTGATGGGCTTTTCTCACGGAGCCCAGACCGCTATGAACGCCGTGCTCGATGTATCCGTCGACCTCGGACAATATGAAGTCACCTATGTCGACCTAAACGACCAAGGCACCCCCGAGCCTGAAGATGATGTTGAATTCGACACGATGCTTAATGTCGACAGCCCAGTCCGCATCCCAGATGATCTACCCTTTCCAAAATTGGGCTTTTTTTACTACGGTGGCGGCTCTCATTGGCGCTATCATGGTCAGGCCAGCTCAGTCGCAGCTGGGCGCTACATGTTCGACCGCCGCATGCAGGTTATCCTTTTCCATGGCACCGAAGACTCTCTAATGGGTGTCGACGACCCAGATGCACCCCTACCCCTTACCGGAAACCTTTTTCCGATCAAGCAGGTCGAGTCCTCTTCCTTACAAGCGGCCGCTGAAGGTGTAGACGATCCCTTGCAACATCACTTCATTTACGCAGGCGTCGAGCATTCCTTCGATTTAATGGCTTCATCTCAAGGGATTGATTGGAATACCAATAACGAAAGTCCCGATCAGAAAGCCAAGCGACTCTCCCGCGACGAAGTGCTCAAATGGCTAGAAGCTCACATGAAGCCAATCGTGTCGGTAAATATCGCAACTGGCGAAAATCCACTGGAGGATATCAAGCTCACCACAAATGCAACCAATACGCGCCTCTATTACCAATGGGAATCTACTACCGATCTTCTCAGCGCTTGGCAGGATTTTGACAACGCTTTCGGCGGCACCGGTGATGATGTATTAATCGAGGACACCATAGGCCAGGACGTGAATCGCTTTTTCCGTCTCACGCAGCTTCCGATCGAACCACCCTTCGGAGCACCCGAAAATACAGACTTCTTCCTCCAGTATTCAGATTTCAGCTACTGATTCGCAGTCCTGAGCATAGGAGAAGATCGGTTCACACGAAACGAAGGATATCCAGTATTTGGGCACGAATACACGCGGATCATTCACGCCCTGAACCATTCGTGCGTACGAGTATTCATCTGTGACCTTTGAGTCGATCCCTCAAGTGTTCGCTTTTCCAGAGATGCGTGCTAGGTTGTGGTAATTCATGCCTATTCCTTTTGATAACTCATACGCCAAGCTTCCAGAAAGGTTCTACGCAAAGCAGACGCCGACGGCGGTTGCTGCTCCCGAACTTATACGGGTGAATCACGGCTTAGCGGAACAGTTGGGCATTGATCCGAATTGGCTTGAATCTCCAGAAGGAGTCGCGGTGCTAGCGGGCAATGTTGTTCCCGAAGGGGCTGCGCCTCTTTCTCAGGCCTACGCAGGTCATCAGTTCGCCAACTTTGTCCCTCAATTGGGAGACGGCAGGGCCATCCTACTTGGCGAGGTGTTAGCGAGCGATGGACAGCGCTTTGACATTCAACTCAAGGGAAGTGGTCCGACATTTTGGTCGCGCCGAGGAGATGGTCGTTCAGCCCTCGGGCCGGTATTGCGCGAATACATTATCAGCGAAGCCATGCATGCACTGGGTGTCCCGACTACCCGAGCGCTCGCCGCAGTCACTACCGGCGAAGATGTTTTTCGCGGTGAGATGCAGGCTGGCGGAATCTTTACACGCGTTGCGAGTAGTCATATTCGAGTGGGTACGTTTCAGTATTTTGCCGCGCGCAAGGATCACGAGGCTCTCCGGGCCCTTGCTAATTATACGATTGAGCGTCATTATCCAGAAGCTTCAGAGAAAGAGTCCCCCTACATTGCTTTGCTGGAGGCAGTAATCGATGCTCAATGCAAGCTCATTTGTAAATGGCTGGGATTGGGTTTCATCCACGGCGTGATGAACACCGATAATTGCGCTATCTCTGGAGAGACCATCGACTACGGCCCATGCGCTTTCATGGAGCAATTCCACCCACAGTGTGTCTTTTCTTCAATTGATCAGCAGGGGCGCTATGCGTGGGGTAATCAGCCCCAAATTGCTCAATGGAATCTGGCACGATTTGCCGAGACTTTGCTTCCGCTGATAGACTCGGACCAGGACACCGCTATCGAACAGGTAGAAAAACCACTCAACGATTTTTCAGCGGCAGTTCATCGCGGCTACTTTGATATCTTCGTCCTAAAATTCGGCGTAGATCGTTTCGATAAACGCACCGCAAATTTCATAAAAAGCACTCTGGAAAAGCTCGCGCAATACAATGTCGATTTTACATTATTTTTCCGACATCTTACGCGTATTGCTAGCGGCGAAGCATCAGAAGAATTCATCGGACTGTGGGAGAACTCTTCTGCAGCTTTGCGGTGGTTGGATAGCTGGAAAAAATTATTTGTGGCCGAGGCAATGCTACCAGGAATGCAAGCGGCGAATCCTATCCTCATTCCACGTAACCATCAAGTAGAGCAAGCCATTCAGGCCGGCTATTCAGGCGACTTTTCGCCATTCCATCGCCTAGTTGAAGCACTCTCCCAGCCGTTCGCTGATCGACCCGAATACTCCGATCTAGAAGCGCCCGCAACCCCCGAGGAACGCGTCTACGAGACATTCTGCGGCACTTAAGGTTGTCCAGCGAAAACGCGACCGTCTCTACCCGTGCACCTCGCGCCGAGCCAACGAATTCGTAGAAAGTTCCAACTCTTTGAAATAAATCTATAGTCCAAGGCGTCTAAGGTCTGAGTGCCATCCATATCATAGATGAATTCGCTCTAGATATCCGGTCCGTCTGGCTTTATCGGAACCACCTCGCTGACTATGAAAATATTCCCCATCTTAGCCCCAAAAAAGGCAATCCGTAGACTCGCACTACTCGCCATTATATCGTGGATACCCTCGGCATATTCTAACGTTTTCGTCCATACTACGGACAGTGAAAATGTCAGCGGCCATATGACACGCCTGACCCACGCAGCGATCGAAGGAAACGCGGAAAAGCTTCTCTTCGTAACGCCACGATTTGGCAAATACAATCCACACACGGTAGGTGTGTGGTATGAGACTGAGACAGATAAATGGACCATCTACAACGAGGACAGAACCTTTCTTCCAGAGGGAACTCAATTCAACATATTGGCCCTCGATCCGGATACTCCTCAAGCGTTCACGCATACAGCCACGGCTCAAAACACCCAAGAGTATTATACATTTATAGATCATCCAGCGAGTGACTATAATCCAAATGCAGTTGTAATCATTACCCCCAATTGGAGCGAAGCCTATGTCCCCGGGCCTCTCGGTGTCTGGTTCGACGGAGAACGCTGGTCGATCTACCGGCAGGATAAAAAAGATCTCAGTGTCGGAACCCGATTCAACGTTCTAGTTTTACAGCCTGGGCCCAATGAAATTAAAGGATCTGAGGCCCTCACAATCACGACATACACACACAAAGCTGGGGGTCAAAACACCCGGGGACACATTACAAATTTAGTCCGCTCCGACCCGAATGAAGTTCTCTCTATCACACACAATTGGGATACCGATGGGCCTTACAATCAGGGTGTCCCGGGCGTATGGTTTAACGGAGAGAATTGGACAGTTCTCAACCAAGGACGCGAGCCCATAGAAGCAGGCTCTAGGTTTAATATAATTGCAACAATGGCGAGCGCTCCAACAACCCCAGTTGCGCCCCCAGCAAGTAAGGCAGATGACACTGTTAGAGAGGCCGGATGGCTCAAAATAACCCATCAAGGCAGCTTCGATGCTAATTGCATCTTATTTTTCTCGATAGATGGGGGACAGCATAACGGAGATACTGGAATGATTTCCAACGGCGATACTCGCGTGTTTCGCATACCTGAAAACGCCGAAGAAATTCGTCTGGTAATCGAAAGTAGCCAAGACGGGATTTCCCGTAGAAGTGTAAACATGAACTTCGAAGAGGCCCCCAATAGCACCTTTGCTATCCAGGGAACCTTCGCCAGGCATTGGCTGGACAAGACTCAATAAAATGAGTCCAGAGCATAGAATCTGAAGAATTTAAGACGGAGACTTCTGCATGGTGTGAAATAGCTCTATTTTGCATCACTGATACCCTTCATATAAGTTGAACATTTTGTAAGATTAAAACAGGCAAGATCACCCGCAGCAGAAACCGCGCTCACAGCGACAGCTTGCTCGGTGAACCATTTATGATCTAGGGGACGGCCAACCCGAGAGTCTACCGCTAGTTCGATAATTTTAATTCACTTTCCCCCATACCAGAACCCGCGATTCCAACGGTGATTGCGACACACCTCTTTGGCCGCCTCAGAGATTTCAGGCAGACTACTCACCGCTGCATTACGCTCAGCCTGGTAGACATTGCGGATTCCTGGAATCACAGTCGAAACCGCTTCATGATCGAGAACAAATTTCAGCGCAGTCTCGGGCGTCGTCAATGTGTGTCCATCTATCTCCGCCAATTCCGATTCTAAGTGGCGCACTCGCTGGACTGCCCGTCCCAGCCGATCCCCTGCGAAATAGTCGCTACGAAAGTCTTCCTCAGGAAATTTCCAATCTGTACTGTATTTTCCTGTCAATACACCTTCATCGAATGCCACTCTAACAATTATTGCCGTGCCCGTCTCTTTTGCAACAGGAAGCAATTCTGCAGCAGGCTCTTGCTCAAAAATGTTATAGATGACCTGCACTGAATCCACCAAGCCCGCACGCATCAAGTCGATAACAGAGTTTTGATCATGCTCGGGTGTTGAGATGCCAACCGCTCGTATTTTCCCTTCCGCCTTCAACTCGCGCAAGATGAGGAGAGGCTCAGGGTCTCGATTCCACGCGCGCGTCCAAGTGTGCAATTGGAGCAAATCTAGACTATCAATGCCCAGACAGCGCAGACGTTCTTCCACATTCTCCCGCAAATATGCCTCAGGATAACGCACTGAACTTCTACAGTAGGGGCTAGGCGGCCAACTGCCGACACCAGTCACAGGAGTCTTCGTAGCCACAATAACATCTTCAGAACGTTCCTTGAGCACCTCACCAATTACGCGCTCGCTATGTCCATCACCATAGCCTGCGGCCGTATCTATAAAATTGATACCGAGATCAATGGCCCGGTGCAATGCGGCTAGAGACTCTTTATCCGACTGCTTACCCCAGCCTCCTCCAATCGCCCACGCACCAAAACCAATTTCCGAAAGCGACCAACCCGTCTTGCCAAAATCTCGATAATTCATCTTCATAGTGTTCCCAAATACGGATGCAAAGCGAGCACTATCCCAAAAATCCAGCGATAGACCAGATACTTCTGGGGAAATCCCCGGAGTGGTTGCCAAGTCCAAGTATTGCTAACGTCATCTCTACTGTGTTACGTCATGATTTTGCTTCAGTAGAGTCCTTTGTAGAGGAACTGACCTCGGGTCAAACACGCCACCCTAGCTGCCAAGAATCATATCAGACTGAATATTTTTAATTGTATTCAAATTCTCGATCCAATGAGGCTCAATATCACAAGCTGCACCGAGCAGAGCCCCGACTACTGCTCCACGATGACAATTATCGCCACCGATTTTTGCATTTGCTAAAACACCAGCGGAAAAGCCTACTTCGGCATATTTCCATGCTATTGCCAATGACGCTGTAAACGACCCTGGCAGGTAACAAGCCGAGGAGAGCTGTCGGCCGACCGTTAAGCGGTCTGCTTGCCTCGCCCAGGCTTCTAATTTGGAGGGTTTCGCCCAGGGGCCTCCGTGATCAGCAATGGCATCCCGTAAGGATGTGCCCCCTGAAATGGCAAGAAGCATCGCCGCCAGCGCTCGAGTACTTTTGACGACTTGGTGGTTACGGTGAGTCAGGCTCACGTGATCAACAAGTATTTCGACATCGATGTCGGCGGGAGATTCGTGAATTACGTCCAAGGCAGCCAACAAGGCAGGCACAGGCGCGAGACCGCCAATATGCACGTCGTCAACACCGCATTTATTCAGGGCCTTGCCACGGGCGCGGTTATCAAAAAAGGCGCGGTGATACTCCTCGACATAGGTGTCCTGGTGCCACCCTTCCTTAAGCATACAGTCCACATATCTGTCCA
>JBCCBL010000132.1:0-7802 GCA_039034055.1 Verrucomicrobiota bacterium
AGTCCGAACAAGGTCGCATAAGACAGCAAAAACAAACAAAACAGGAGGGGTATGTTATTCATTGCGAAGAAATCAAAGGGTATCTGGAGCGATTTCGAACTGAAAATGTATTTTGGAGCCAGACCACCTAAACGGATCACGGTCCCCTCTCTAAGACTGACCTCGCTGATCTGTGAGAAATTCCCTCCTATCTGAGTCTCTTCCCTACCCCGCATCCAAGAAAGCTCGCAAATTTGCAAGATTTACAAATTGCTCCAAACTGACGGATGGCAAAGCGCATCCGACTCAGTGTTTCGCAGAAGAACCTGATCATCAAACTCGCATGGGCAGATCGAATTTCTTTCGAGGCGATCAAAGAAAGAACTGGCCTCACTGAATCCGAGGTGATTCGAGTGATGCGCTACGAACTGAAGCCCAACTCCTTCCGTAATTGGCGCGCACGGGCATCTGGCCAGATCACCAAACACCGTAAGCGCGCCAGACTGCTTCACGAAACTGTTTACGACGAGAAAGTCCGCCGCCCGTGGAAACGGCAGTGAAATCCGCAAGCGTGCCTCAAAAGAAGCTCACAGAACCTAAACCAGATTGTCCTATCCAGACCTGGTTTGATTCTCTCAATTGGGCCGCATTCCCCTTTCAAAAACGAGCCTGGAAAGCCTATCTCAGTGGGAAAAGTGGTCTCGTTTTCGCGCCGACAGGCCTTGGCAAAACGTATGCCGCGATCGGAGGATCGATCCTCCAGGCCCTCAAGTCACGAAAACCTACCAAGGGTCTGCAGATTCTCTGGATCACGCCACTCCGGGCATTAGCTAATGACACTGCGACGGCCATTACCCGGATGTTGGAGGGAGTTGGCCTCGCTTGGGAGGTCGACATCCGTCATGGCGACATTTCATCCTCCCGACGCCAAAAACAACGTCGTCGGTTACCGCAAGTCCTGGTAACCACGCCGGAATCCCTCACCGTTCTTCTCTCCTACCCGGATGCATCCGAAAAGTTCGCCTCAATCAAATGCGTGGTTTGCGATGAATGGCACGAACTCCTCGGCTCCAAACGGGGTGTTCAGACCGAATTAGCCCTAGCACGCCTCCAGGGTATTCAGCCCAAGCTGCTGCGATGGGGCCTATCCGCCACGCTCGGGAATCTCGAAGAGGCACTCGAGGCCCTAGTTGGGACCTCCTCGAGTGACTCTGTACTCATTGAGGGAAAGCATGACAAACGGATCGAAATCGCCACCTTGTTACCCGAGAAAATCGAAAATTTTCCATGGGCTGGGCACATCGGGACACGAATGCTCACGCAGGTCATACATCAAATCAAACAGGCTCGCAGCACTCTCGTATTCACCAACACCCGCGCTCAATGTGAAATCTGGTATCAAAGCCTGCTCGCAGCCGAACCGGAACTCCACCAAAGCATTGCCCTCCACCATGGTTCACTAGATCGAGATCTTCGAAATTCAGTAGAAGCGCGGCTCGACTCGGGCGACCTTCTCGCTGTCATTTGTACTTCAAGCCTCGATCTTGGAGTCGACTTTTCGCCTGTCGAACAAGTCATTCAAATCGGTTCGCCAAAGGGCGTTGCTCGATTGATACAGCGCGCTGGACGCAGTGGTCACCAGCCAGGAGCGACCAGTAAAATATTCGGAGTTCCGACGAACGCACTGGAGATTCTTGAATTTGCTGCGGCGCGCGAGGCCATCGAACGTCGGGAAGTCGAATCCCGCCCTCCCCTAAGTTGCGCTCTTGATGTATTACTCCAACATGTCATCACCATATCACTCAATGGTTCACTCACTGAGAACACCCTCGTGCGTGAGGTGCGATCTACTTATGCGTATCGACATCTCAGTGACGCAGACTGGGAATGGGTAGTCGGTTTCGCCAAAGGAGAAATAGGAGCCCTCAAAGCCTACCCAGAATACCAAAAAGTCACCGAAAAAGCCGGCATGTTGACCGTCTCTGAAAGTAGGATTGAGCGCATGCATCGCATGGGGATCGGTACGATTACAAGCGATTCCGAGATCACTGTAAAAATGAAGACTGGACCCATTCTCGGACAAATAGAAGAACGCTTTGTCACGCGCCTCAAACCAGGCGAACAGTTCAATTTTGCCGGGAAACGGCTCGAACTGATTCGATTCCGAGGTATGGTCGCTTACGTAAAAAACGCTTCGCGTAAAAAGGGGAATACTCCCAGTTGGCAAGGAGGGCGCGCCCCTCTTTCATCAGAGTTAGCACTCGCAGTTTCCAGAGAAATCGCCGACAATTCCAGAAAGAAACAATCATCGCGATCCATCGAAATGAAGCGCCTCGAACCGCTTCTCGCAATCCAAGCGGATCGCTCCAAACTCCCGTCCCGGGATTATTTACTCGTCGAACAATGCCGAGTTAAGCGAACTTCAAATCTCTTCTGCTTTCCATTTGCCGGACGTCTTGTCCACGAGGGACTGGCCGCAATCGTCGCACACCGTTTAAGTCAGAAAATACCCCTTACATTGAAAACGACTGTAAATGATTACGGATTCTCTCTACAATCCGCCCGTAAGTTCGAAGTCGATAGGGAATTGATCGGGGATCTATTGACGACTCGCGGATTAACCGAAGACCTGATGGCTTGTATGAACACCACTGAACTCGCGCGCCGTCAGTTCCGGGAAATTTCTCGCGTCGCCGGGCTCGTCTTTCAGGGTTATCCTGGACAACAGAAGACCGCAAAAAGTGTCCAAATGTCAGCGAATCTGCTCTACGATGTGTTTGTCAGATATGACAGCGAAAATCGACTCCTTCATCAGGCAAAGGGCGAACTCCTCGAAAGACAATTAGAACAAACTCGACTCCTCGAAACTATGGAGCGCCTGAATACAGTCCCTATCCGCTTTGAGAACTGTCAAAGGCTCAGCCCCTTCGCATTCCCTCTCTGGGCTGAGAGCCTCCACGAGCAAGTGTCTAGCGAACCTTGGAGCGAACGCGTGGCCCTCCTCGCGGCAGAGATGGAGTCTTGAACCATGCAAAACCTCAGAATCAAGATCGCCGACGAACTTCTAGAGCTGCTCCCATCAAAAACCGTATTCTGGAATAGACACAAAATACTTTTCGCAGCAGATCTGCATCTCGGGAAAACACTGAGCCGAAGAAGTCGTGGGCTCTATCTTCCTAGCGGAATAGACGAAAATGATCTTAGCGCCCTCAATGAAGTAAAAAGGGCTACCGGAGCAGAGATTATCTATATACTTGGAGATTTGTTTCACGACAGTTTTTCGCTGACAAAGGATTCAATCTTGAAGTTTAAGAACTGGATAAAAGTCTTAGATGCTGAATTCCATCTCGTCATCGGAAATCATGACAAGAAGGCTCTAAATTCGATTTCTACTCTTCCGATCAGGATTCATGTCGACCCGATACCATTGGATCCTTTCTGGCTTTCTCACGATCCTGTAGCAAAACCTGGGTACTTTACCCTGTGCGGGCACCTCCATCCGGGTGTTCGCTTTAAAGACGCTGCCGGCTGCATACACAAGACTAAGGCATTCTGGCTATCTCAGGGACAACTGATCCTTCCCGCTTTTGGAACGACCACCAGCATGACCGTCAAGTCCCAAACAAAGGGAGAAATCCGATACCTTTGCACCGATGACTCGGTCCTTAGGCTCCCAAATGAGTAGACAAAAGCCTGAAACTATTCCGCACATTAATTACATAAAATCTCAATAGTTTGGATCAAGTCGGATCTACGACTTCTTCATTGCCAGGCATTTTCGAAGAGCCCGAAACAGGTAAGCTAATTAAAATCGCGGACAACAATCCGGAGACCCCGGCAATTACCCAGACCCCGGGCCCTATTTGGTTTTGAATTACCAGACCACCACTAGCCAGGCAGCCGGCGACGCCCCATATGATTCCCCGGAGACCTAGATAGCGCCCTCGATATTTGACCGGAGCCAAATCGCTACTATAGGCCATCCCAACCGGAAGCGCGATGATTTCCCCTATCGTGAATACGGTCATAGCCCCAATAAATCCAGTGAAAGTATCGACGATTCCAAACACTCCCAAGCCTATCCCGATCAGTGCAAAACCGACTGTTAAGACGCGTTTTGATTCAAAACGCTTTAACCAATGGCTGATCGGAAGCTCGACTAATAGGATAAGCAAGCCATTCCAAGACATGACCAATCCATATTCGCGGGCAGACAAGCCACTATCTTTCGCACTTAGCGCCAATACTGAAAACACCTGGCAAAATCCCAAAGCCATGAACATCAATGCCAGCAAATACTGTTTGAATAGAGCATGGTTTCCCAAATCAATCAGAGCCTCTTTCCAACTTCGTAAAAACACCTTAAACGAGCCGGCTCTTTCTTGGATAGTTCTCAAGCCGTGAGGTAAATAAGCCAGTATCAAAAACCCACACATGATCGTTGTGAGAGCATCTCCAAAAAATACAAGCCAGGGCGCCGTGATATACAAAATACCCCCTACGGCTGGTCCAGCTGCAAAACCTCCATTGAGTGCCAAGCGAAACATTGCGTAGGCAGTCAATCGCTTTTCACTAGGTACCAGATCTGTCATTAAAGCGCTAGCAGCCGGACCATACATAAACCATAGAAATCCATTTGCAAAGGAGAACAAAAGCAGTCCCCAATAGTAACCGGTGCTGGTGTAAATGCCCAGAGTCGCAAAGGCGCTACCAAATAATGAAATCGCGATGGTCCGCTTGCGACCTATCGCATCTGCCAAATACCCCCCAACCAGCGGCCCAAAAATGTTCCCGACACCCATCACCGCTATAACGCTCGCAACACTACTCGCTGAGTACCCAATTGAATTTAAATACAGTGTCAAAAATGGGTACACATAAGACCCAAACTTATTTAAGAACTGTCCCGCAATCAATATGTAGACTGCCCGAGGCAAAGCACGTATATCAGCATAAAGTGAATGAAAAAAGAGATACATATTCGGTAATTTATAATTTTTGGCACAGTGCATTTAAATTGCGATTCACGGGGGCAAACACGAAAAAACCCCTACCGTTCGATGACAGCAGGGGTTCCAAAGTCTTTGCTCGTTCTATTTCCGAAACTATCTATTTAATCTAGTTCCGTGAGCTTGGATTCCCCCACCAGAAGGCGTAGTCTTACGGAGACTACTCCCAAGGACAGCACGCCCCATCACCGCATTGCAATTATTGCAAATACGTTTCAATCGGGCTGGAATTTCGACTGCTAAATGGGAATTCATAATGTCGATCTCTAATGTGCGGCTTCTCGACCCAAATAGTCAATCTATCTTTTTGAAAATATCAATTTTGTTTCAGATTGAGTTAACTTGAAGTTATCTTCGTCTCAATATTTCAACTACAGAGATCAATATCACTCCAGACCCAATCAGCCCCCACAGTGTCAAAGTTTCGCCAAGGATCAACCATCCCAAAATTACCGCAACGACCGGATTCACATAGGCATGAGAAGCAACAGCAGATGGCGAACGATGTTTCAGAAGAAATACGTATGCGGTAAAGCCCACTAGAGAACCCATCATTACTAGATAGACGAAAGCCCACCAAGAACGGGCCGATACTGTTGAGATATCGAAATCTTCGAACTCTCCAATTCCATAGGCGATGAATAGACATGCCAACCCACCACAAAACATCTGCAGTGCAGACTGCAGCCAAATGTCGATTTTCAAAGTGCTTCGCTTGGAATATATCGACGCTACTGTCCATAAGACCACTGCTACGAGGACTAACAAACATCCCCATAGAAAGTCCAAAGAATCACCTCCCTCTGCAGAGCCGATTAATAGCACGACTCCGGCAAATCCACCGGCGAGGCTCAACCAGATGCGCCCGGTTGGTCGGTTCTCAACCCCACCCCACCAACTGAATAAAGTCATGATAAAGGGACCGCTCGCAGTGATCAGTGCAGCCATACTCGAATCGATCCAAGTCTCAGCCAGACTGACCAAACCGTTTCCACCAGCTATCAAAAAAACTCCGGTAAGCGCCGTATAAGCCCACTGCTGGCGGCCTGGAGCGGCTGCCCCATTGATACGGGCAATCACATAAAGTATGCTTCCTGCGATGATAAAACGTCCAGCAGCCATATAGAACGGGGGGATCGTTTCGATCGCGACCTTGATCCCCAAATAAGTGGATCCCCAGACCAAATACACCGTCGCAAACGCCAAAACAATCGTCCACTCCGGCACCCTTGAGTCCTCTGTAAATTGCGTTCCACTAACCTCGTTGGTAGTCATTGGGCAAACCAGCGCACCTTCCGGGCCATATATATATGGTCATTTAGCTAGGATCGGTGCTTTTCAGCCCGGCTTTTCAGGAATGGGAAATTAATATATATCTCCACTGAACTTCGCGAAGACTTATAAAACGCTTCTAGTTTGAGGACTAAACTGGCGGAGTGAGTAGGCTGAATGCTCCGCTCGCTGCTCAAAATCAAGAGATATGGGCTAATATCATTTGACTTAATTGCCATTAAGTCGAATATTGCCAACATGCAAACAGAACATGATTTGTATTCTCTCGACACCTCCCAGAAGCTTCCTTCAGCTCCTGCCTCCATCTTGAAGAATGCCTTCAAAAACGTTTTCGAAACCATGTCGCGCTCGGGACCAATCAGCATTACCCGCAATCGCAGACGCGAAGCTATTTTGCTACCAGCCGATTTATATGACCGTATGGTCAAAGAGATCGAGTCGAAGGATCCCCTGAAACTCCTTCACACAGAATTTGAGGCTCGTTTTTCTAAGATGCAAAATTCCGTAGCGCAACAGGCTTATGTTGAGGCCTTCAATGCCACGCCTGAGGAACTCGGCCAAGCGGCAGTAGCGAATGCATCCGAGGAAAATGTCGCCTGAGCCGGCAATCTACGTCCTTGCCGGTATCGACGGTGCCGGGAAATCAAGTATCGGAGGCGCAAACTTAAGATCACGCGGACTGGAGTATTATGACCCTGACACGGTATCCCGGACGCTCAGGAATATGCATCCGAACATGACCCATACTTTGGCAGACAGCCATGCATGGCATTTGGGCAAAGATCTCCTCGAAAATGCCATCGAGACGAAAAGCACCTTTGCTTTCAAATCTACACTCAGCGGAAAAACCATCAGTCTCCGCCTAATCGAAGCGGCGCAAAGTGGTTTGAAGGTCAGGGTTTGGTACATGGGACTCGAATCCGTTGAAATGCATATCGATCGGGTGAAGCGACGAGTCCGGCAAGGAGGTCATAATATTCCCAAACAGACCCTTTTGAGACGCTGGGATCAGAGCCGCCGAAACTTAATAAAACTGATTCCCTTCATCGACAGCCTGAGAATTTTGGACAACAGCCAGGCCGCAAATCCACTTTTAGGACAGAGCCCGATCCCCCGATTGATCCTCTACATCAATGCTCGAAAGATCGCCGCTCCAAAAGATCTATCAAGATCCCCCAATTGGGCAAAACCGATCGTCGCAGCGGCCCTTCGAGAATTCGAGTATACGCCCTCTCCTGTGTAAAAAGATCATAAACACAAACCGCTAGGTGGATTATTTTGAAACGCCTAAAACACCCTCTAAAATAGGGCAGCTTGTAGATCTTTTAATAACTCGGTTCGTAGCCAAAAGCTTAGCTGCGATCCATTTTGCCAACACAAAATCGAAATTGACTGACAGAACAGTCTCGAGATTTTACCAACGGTCGATGAAGGCCTTAACCAACCGTGAAATGTTATAATTTTGATAAAAAAACTCATCTGTCTCAATAAGGAAAATTTTGGGTCGAGCGTAGTTTTAAA
>JBCCBL010000133.1:0-7746 GCA_039034055.1 Verrucomicrobiota bacterium
ACATAGGATACATTCAATCGATCCTCGAATCGCCCGAGCACATTTGCCTCAAAGTCCTCTCGAATCTCCTCCCGGATGACAAAAACAAACTTCGAAAATCCAGTGGATTGAGCGTCGTATAAGCCATATTCAAGAAGGGTCTCTCCCGATGGGCCGACCCCGGTCATCTGCTTTGGACCCCCGAACCGACTGCCCATGCCCGCTGCCAGAATAATCAAAGTAGAAGAAGCGCTCACCCTTTTGAATGAGAGCATCCTTTCTCTGAACTCAAGCCCATAAGCTGACTTCGCTCTCAAGAGAGTCGCCAGGCCTCCAGGACACGCCGGATGCGATCCAGTGATAGATCGGGCATTACGATCTGAATACCCCCACTCAACTGGCGTTCGTCAAAGACCGGTATTGTCAGCGCCGGGAGTCCAGCTAAGGACGCGGGACTCGTCAGAGCCAGTAGCCCATCGCGTAGGGTCGGCGTCAGTTCGGAAGGATACGGGGCAAACTGATGAACTGCCGGCATCGCCAAATAGTCATACGTTTCGAATAATAACTCGAAAATCCCTAAAATCTCACGCCGGTGCATCTCTGCTTCCTCGCGCTGACGCTCCGTCCAGTGACGCCCGCGATCAATGAGGCCCCACACCTTCGCATCATAGGCGACCCGATAAGGGTCCAGCCAATCTTTATGGACTCCGGCCGCTTCGGTGCTTTGGATCACCGAAAACGTCTTTGAGGCGCCATCGCATATTTCGCGAAATGTAAAGGCGCGCTCGGGGTCTTCAACACATCCTGCGGAGAGCGAGGCCTGCGCGTATAGGCTTCCCAACTCCGCTTGGATCGGTCCGCTTACTTGCTCGATCCAGAGACCTGGTGACCTTGGTGTATCGGAGGATTTACTTACTGAATCTTCTCCCAGAAGCGCTTCACACACATGCAGCATGTCTTGAGCGCTCGACGTCATCCAGCCAGCGGTATCAAGGGAAGGTGCCAAGGGGAACGCGCCATCGCCCATCCACAGTCCCGGCATCATGCGCAAGCCATAGAGCCCACACCAGGCACTCGGGACTCGGATCGATCCGCCCGTGTCGGTGCCAATGCCCAATGGCATCAAGCCAGCTCCCACCGCCCAGGCCGAGCCACTACTCGATCCGCCACTTAGGAATTTCGGGAATCTTGGATGGGGACAATTCCCAAAGGTCGTGTTCTCACCCGAAAGACCATAGGCGAATTCATTCATGCTGCTCTTTGCTCCACAAACCGCCCCAACAGCTCTTAGCCGAGATACGATTTCCGAGTCGACCTCCGCCTTTCCAGAAATCTGTGCGTAAAAACGGCTCCCACAGGTCGTTTCACTTCCCCTATAATCAAAGAGATCCTTCAAAGCGTAAGGCACCCCACAGAGCTTGCCCTCAACGCCTGCCTGCAAAATGAACTCAGCCTGCTCGATGATCTCGGCTTTTTGAAACTCCGTTATCAAGCCAGCGGAACGATTCTTGTAATCTGAGGCCTCGATCCGACTCAGATAGACGCGAGCCCACTCTTGCAAATCTGAGTAAAATAGACCTTGCCAGTCCGCAATGCTCCATTGCTGTATACGCATAGTCAGAAATTAGTTTTGAAGCACCCAGAAATACAATATTCGTTTATCACGGCAGCGTTCAATTGCATCGACTTGACGCGCTCATTCCTCAAGAGTCTTCAGCAGACCGTCTGCCTGAGTCCAGAAACTTTCGAAATTATTCTGATCGACGATTGCAGCAGCGAGCCTATCAACAGCCTGCTTGATGAATTCCCGAGCCTTCCTATCGTCTTTATCCGAAACCGCGAAAACCTAGGATTTGGAGCGAGTAATAATCGCGGCGCTCGGAAGGCCCGAGGTACCTTCCTTTTCTTGCTGAATAATGACCTCAACCTCCTCCCCGGGTGGTTTGAACCGATGACCGAGGCCCTGGAAGCACCAGAGACTGGAGCCGTCGGCAATATCCAGATAAACCCTGCGACGAATCTCATGGATCATGCCGGGGTCGCATTCGACTTGGAAGGCACGCCCTTTCATGCTCGAAAAAATCGTCGCCGTAAGCCGGACAATGGGAGCTACGAATGGCCCGCTGTCACCGCCGCTTGCATGGGTATTCGTAGAGAATTGTTCCTTGAGATGGGAGGATTCGACCCCATATATCGCAATGGCGCCGAGGATATCGACCTGTGCCTGCGCCTCAAACAAGCCGGATACCGCAATATTGTATGCAACCAAAGCGTTATCTATCACCATGTCAGCAGCTCTCCCGGCCGCCACGAATTCAATGCCCACAATGTTGCCATTCTCATGGAGCGCTGGCATGAACAGGGAAAAGAAATTGGACGAAGAATCTGGGCTTCTGAGTATGTTAAACGCTATGCGCGCCACTGGTGGAAATTCTCGCCTTCTAAGCTGGCAATTGCCCTTTTTAGGCTTTGCATGGTCCGTAGCTAAGGTGGAACGCTCCTCCTCGCGCTTTTTCTCAGCGTAACCAATCTTTCGGCTCATGTCCTTGATTCCCTCATTTTTAAAGTCAGAGAAGCACCCGGTCCACAAGCGCATCCAAACGGATCAAATGACCAAGTTACGGCTCAAGTATGAGCCCTACTACCGCGTCTTTGAGGATCAAAAGAACTCTCGAGTCTTCAATAAGGGCAAAGAACTCGTGATGCTTGCGAGCAACGACTATCTAGGCCTCAGCTACCACCCCAAAGTCATTGAGGCGGGCAAAGCGGCCCTCGAACAATGGGGAACCAGCACCACCGGAGCCCGCGTGTGCAATGGTAGCCGCACTTATCATGAAGACCTCGAAGAAGCCCTCGCCGAGTTCCTCGGGAAGGAAGCCTGCCACGTCCATTCCGCAGGGTACCTCTCATGCACCTCTGCCATTCAGCCATTTGCAAATCGCGGAGACGTCATCTTTGTCGACAAAAACGTCCACTCATCGCTCTGGAGCGGTATCATGCTCTCCGGTGCCCGATACGAAAAATTCGCACACAACAATCCCTCGGACCTCGAAGAGACCCTTTCTTATGAGAAACCGGAGACCGCGAAATTCTTGGTCTATGAAGGGGTCTACTCGATGGAAGGACACCGGGCACCGGTCGACACCTTCACCGATATCGCCCAGAGGCATCAAATTTTCTCAATCCTCGATGATGCTCACGGATTTGGTGTGATGGGGCCAGGAGGGCGCGGGACTGCCCACCATTTCGGAGTCTCCGACGATGTCGACATCCTCTGTGGGAGTTTTTCAAAATCCCTTTCCAGCATCGGCGGATTCGTCGCCGGGACCCGAGCTTCCATAGAATATCTCCGCACCCATTCGAAACAGACTCTCTTCAGCGCCGCACTCAGCCCAGTCCACGCGGCCTGCGCGTTGGCATCCCTCGAGATCCTCAAATCCGACCCCGAGCCTTTAGAACGCCTCTGGGAAAATACACGATGGTACCGTGGACTGCTCGAGGATCTTGAACTCGATACCTGGGGTAGCGTATCTCCGGCCATACCGGTCGTGATCGGAAGTAAAGAGCGGGCCTACTTCTTCGAGCGCGCTCTCTTCGACAATGGCGTATTCGCTCTACTGACTATTGCACCCGCCGTCCCTCCCGGAAAAGACCTCATACGCACCTCCATGTCCGCACGTCACACCGATGATGACCGCCGGATCATCGAAAAAGCCTTCCGCGCTGCAAAAAAGAAACTCTGATCCAATCCCAATGGAAGCTTAGCCGGGAACTCCTCAAATTTCCTAACCCGATATCCAAACCTCGAACGTTCATGCACGCTAAGCTAAACACACGCTTACTCCTTTTAGCACTTTCAGGATCACTGAGTCTTGGCTATGCAGCCGATCCTCAAACGCCTTCATCGGAAGCTGCACAATGGCACCGTGACCATCAACAGGCCTCCGAAGGAATATCAATCGGAGAGATTCAGGGAACTAAGCGCACTTATGATTCTGCGGGCCACATGAGCGCCGAGGGCGACCCCGTAAGCCAAGATACCCTCTACGAAATAGGCTCAATCACCAAGGTGTTCACCGGTGTCCTCCTAGCCGACACCGTCTTGCGCGGACTGGCAGATCTCGACGATTCTATCGGCAAGCATTTGCCCGAGGGGGTGCTCCAAGACAATTCTCCACTCCATCAGGTTACCCTGCTGGAGCTTTCAACACATACCTCCGGATTGCCGCGCTTACCGAGTGACTTAAACGACGGTGCTGATCAGCGAGACCCTTACGCTCATTATTCTCAGGAGCGTTTGTTCAAATACCTTGGCGAATTCAGCGAAGGAGACTTCAAAAATCGAGGTGAATATTCCTACTCGAATCTCGGGGTTGGACTGCTCGGAGAGATCCTGGGACTCATCAACGAGACCGAATATGCTGAATTGCTCGCTGATCGGATTCTCAACCCCCTAGACATGGCTTCAACCTGGGTTCAGGTATCTAAAAACTCTGAACCCAAAAAATTGGAGAGTCGATTTGCCTCCGGACATAATGGAGGGAAACCCGTTCCTTACTGGCGACTCAATGCATTCTCGGGTGCCGGAGCGATGGTTTCGTCTGTCGATGATCTACTGAATTTCGCCGAGGCGCACTGGTCAAAAACGACTCCTGAATATATCAAAAATGCTCTTACATTCGCCATGGAATCTTACACCGAGGAAACCGGGCTGGGCTGGCATAGATCGGAGGAAGGAGAATTTTCCCATGGCGGTGGTACCGGAGGATTTAGCACCCTATTGACAGTTCAACCAAAAGCTCAATTCGCGAAAGTGAACCTTCGAAACTCATCGGGAGAGGCTATCTCTATTAAGAGAGAAGGTGACTTTTCGCGGCTAGCGGGATTTTGGACAGGCACCATAGATCTTGGATCGAACAGCCTCCGTACCGTGTTGCGCATTACAGAATCAGGTGAAGCAGTTTTCTACAGCATTGATCAAGGTGGCAGTCCGATTCCGAGTTCAAAAGTGGTATTCCAGGATGATGAACTCAAGATTTCCTTCCCTTCAAACGGAGGATCTTATCATGGAAAAATTGAAGGCGAGGAGTTGAAAGGATCATGGACTCAAGGACAATCAATCGAGTTGAATTTTGCGTATTCTAAAACGATGCCCGATGCGTTGGTTGAAATCTTCGATCGAGTTTATTCAGGGGAACTGGACCGTCTGGAAGGGTATTGGCAGGGCACCTTGGGCGATGAGAAATCAGGCCTTTTCGTCTATTTACAAGTCCTACCGGTCGGTGAAAACCGGCACGAAATCGCTATAATGAGCCCCATGCAGAGCCCACTTCCCATCCCGGTAACGAAAGTAGAATTGAAGGGAGACCAGTTCTTCGTCGGCTCAGCGATCATTCAAGGAACCTTCCAGGGAACCTTAGACTCAGATGCACAAGTGTTGGACGGAATTTGGAATCAAGGTGTCGATCAACCCATTAGGCTGACCTGGTCCCCCGAAAAGCCGAGGCTCGAGGAATAGCTAGGATCGAAGGTTCGTAGAGATCGAATCTAGCACGCGCGAATAAATACATAGCCTGTATCCAAGGCATCATGCTTTCTCAGGTGCCCATGCACTACGTCCCACGCGCCCGATTCTAAATCAGCCTTGAGGGAATCGAGACCGTCTTTCAATGTTGGGTACGGCCGCTTGGAAAATGAGGAAATTCCTGCTCGAAATCTTGGATCAAGATACTGTTCCGGACGAGCCCATCCCGAAGACAAAAAGTGATCCTTGATATCGGAAGGGACCGGGAAACGGGAAACGGTCATTGAGGTCCCGAACTCTGAATCGAAAAAAGCGCTCAAGTCCTCCAGTTTCGGAAACCACTCGCGATCCTCCGTGAGAAAATCAGGAAAATATCGATAAAGCCAGAACGGTTCATTGAGAAACGCATCAAATGTGAAGATCACCAGGGGTCCACTATTGGCGACTCGCCTTGCTTCCCGAAGGGCAACTCGCCAGTCTCTGAAATGATGCATGCACAAGGTCATGAAGACGCCATCAAACGTGTCATCAGCAAATGGTAACTCCTCGGCAAATCCATCGACCCACTTAAGAGATGGATGCGAAGCGCCCTGCGCTCTCATCACGCTCGAAGGTTCCAAAGCAGTCACTTGAAAACCAATCGAAGCCAACGCTTCACTGTAATTTCCGGTGCCCGCGCCTATATCTAAAATCGGACACCCCTTCTCAAGGCCTAGCAGACGAATCAACTCGGCCGCGATTCGCGGGTCTGCCTGTCGCGTATCAGAGTAACCCATTCCAATGCTATTGTAGAGAGTCTTCATTTATTGCTTATAGCTAGAAGGAGGACGTTCTCAAAAATCGAAACAAGTCAGTGACAGCAAGATTCAATCACAAAGCTAGGCGATAGATTAGTTTAGGCAGCAGGCGGTTTTGTGGCTCACTCGGCACTTCTCCCACCCGGATGCACCCGAGCCTGAGATAAAATGCCTCTGCATTTGGATCAGATATGATGGTAAACGCGACAGCACCGAGTTCGATAAAATCTTGCTTTATCCTCAGAAACGCCTGCTTCCCCAATCCACAACCAATCGCTCGGGGTAGAATCCATAAATGATCTAAAACATAGACTTCGCCCGTTCGAACCAGCGCGTAGAACCCAACCAAAGCATCCATACTCCAAATCGTCCTGACCCAGTTCGACTCAATATACTCGGGTTGAATCGCGAGGTCTGACCTCCATACCTCGAGTTGTTTTGCTGAGTAACCCCAATATCCCTTGGATTGAATGGCGATCTCGCTCAAAACCGCAGCCTGCTCAGGAGTAGCATAAGAAAAATGGGCTTTCACCATGGCGACTCAAATCATTCAAAATCACTTTTCATACCCTAATGAACGATTGTATTCAGCGGATTTTCCAGTCGGAATACTCAGACTAATCCAATCCGAACCTCGGATGGTCTTTGCTATGAAGACAATCTGACCGATGTGATAAGAGTAGTGCCCGACTTGACGTATGATCGCCTCGCTAACCGCCAACGGCTTCCCGCGAATCGTCACGATTTTGCCTAAATCACTCTCTGAAAGGCTCGAAAGCGTCTCGAACATCACACCCCACCCCGCTTCCCAATTAGCCTTTATTGACTGAATCGAATCATCTTCGAGGATTTGAAACTCCTCGTCCCGCCTCCTCGAAGCCTTCTCACCATCGGACGATAAAAAATCCGTCCAACGCGACACCATATTGCCACTCATATGTTTATAAATAATCGCAATCGAATTATCACTGTCTTGAGCGCTCCGAAAGAACTCTAAATCCGTTAGCTGATCGACAGCAGACTCCGCCAATCGCTTCAGCCGCCTAAATTCTGCTGTAGACTCTCCTATCATTTCTGCAAAAATGACATACTCGAAATACTACAAACAATAAAGAGCATTCCAACCCGAAATCTCAAAACATCTCGAAAGCAATAGTTTATCTAAACCAAATACATTGTTGGGCTTTTCACAAAAAACAACGCCTCACTGAAGGCTTCGCTCCGGGCCGACAAACATCAAAAAACTCTCTCGATTATCTCGAGAACGGGTCAAAAAGTGCCGGTCCAAGATTTCGTGACTCTTGCCGTAACACGCCTCACTCTTGATACTATTGACTACGCTTCTCCCTCATGCAGCCGCTGTGATAGCCAGCCATAGGACACGTACCATGCCCATAAGCCGCTTCGCACATCTCTGCAGCCTCATGCTCAGCAGTAGAACCCTGC
>JBCCBL010000134.1:0-7696 GCA_039034055.1 Verrucomicrobiota bacterium
CGCCGCACGCGCCTTCAGCTCTACCCATACTCCACTTACTTTTCCCTCAGACGCTAGGCCATGCCCGGGAATGGCATAATAAGTCTCCAAAGGAACGAGAATTAGTCTGTCCAAAAAAGTTCCAGTGGGCTCCAAGACCGCAATGATTTCCAACTCAAAGTGTTTGTGAGTCATTTCATCATTGGCCGCGAAGCCATGGCTCGGTTCAAATCGATTCCCGATAGAAAATTGTAATTCCTGAGCCACGACGCTACCGAGAACTGCAGTGCGCTCTCCATCTACAAAGCTCACTCCCTTGGCAAAGGTGATCGGGCCTCCATCTTCCAATCTAAATGTCTCAAAAAAGCGACTTTCAATTCCCACCACACGATAACCTCGATAATTATCTCCAAACGCAACGGGATACCCATCCTCCACTGCTGGATGACGCCGGAAACGCTCCCATGCCTCTCTATGAATGAGTCCAGCAGGTTCATCCACCTGAGTCACCAGACTGAGGACTGCCTGTAGATCACTCGTAGGGGGCGCTAATACCGCGTCGATTCCCGCGTATGAGGAAACCCATTCTTTTTCTAAACTCATTGGCAAAATCGAGACACTCAATATAATCCCAAGTGACGCGCCTAGACCCAAGATGCACGCCGCAAAGAGCAGTGCATATTGCATAAAAAATTCACGGAAAAAGAGTATGGTAGGTCTCATTGTTGACTCCCTTTTGTCATGGATCCCCAATACTCAGTGATTCCATCAATTCCCTGCTCTACCCTCGCATCATGCGTCGCGATGAGCACCGACGTCCCCAATCGCTCGGAGGCCTCTTGAAATAGATGAATCACTGCCTCGGTGCGCGCGTCGTCCAAGCTTGCAGTGGGTTCGTCGGCTAAGAGCAGACGGGGACCCGACAATAGAGCACGCGCGATGGCCACCCGTTGGCGTTCCCCACGACTCAAATCGGAGACGGAGTCCTTTGACTTGTCCGACAGACCTAGAGCATCAAGCGTTTCGTGGATCTGCTTCTTTTCGACTCTACCCGAAATTCCAGCAGCAATTTCTAGGTTTACTTGGACACTAAAGCCCGGGATCAGACTGAAATCTTGAAAGACAACCCCCATTTCCTGGGCTCGAAGGCGATCACTCTGACGCTCGGACATTTTTGCGAGATCTCGACCGTTGAAAGCTAGGGTTCCTTCATCGGGGCGACGCAGACCGCATATTAAATGGAGCAAGGTCGTCTTTCCGCATCCGCTCGGGCCCTTGATTACGCGCGTTTCCCCCGATTCGAGTGACCAAGTAGCCAGGTCAATCAAGCTATCGACCGATTGCGTGTAAGAAAATTTAAGGTTTTCAATTTCGACAAGCGGCATGGAAGCAAGACTGCGGTGGATTGGTTTCGCAGCCGCTCCGGACTACGCAAATACCACACTCTTTTCCCCAAACACTGCTGAAGCTGCAAGATCTAATCCATCGTAGGAGATCACTTGAACTCGGCTCAGATTGCCTCAATCACGCGCTGGCGACCTAATATCCATCAATTCGACCCCAATACTCGGCATGAGGTTGATCTCGAACTCTATCGCTTCGGACCCACGAGCGGTGGTTATTCAAAGATAATTCGCTGCCTTACCTTTGATTCTTTAGAAGATCGATCGAAGCGCCATTTCTGAATTTCAGATAGGAGTTTCGGAGTCAAAATAGGCTTGGTAGTCGCGATCACTTGAGGCTTTTTTACATTACCGGATTCGGTGATTACATACTGCACAATGACAAAATCGGTATTGTCCGTCGTGGTCCGGAATTTCGCGTCGAGGACCAATCTGTTTGCTTTCGCGCTCACCGTATCATTCGGAGCCTCTTTATCAGCAGCATGCGAAATCGAGACGAGCCCTAGTAGGGATCCTAAAAATGCAGCTATTTTTATCATAGCTGCGAACGACGTATGGGGTCGGTTTGATTGGATCATAATTGCACGAAATCAGTATGTTACAATAATGCAACAAAAAGACATTTATTTGTAACATTGTTACATTTATATCACAATTCCCTTTCAAATTTGCCAGGAACTCTTCTCGAGGACTGAAAAGTGGGAGACTCGATTTAGAACCCGTGCCCACCTTCTTAAGCATTATCGCCAAATTCCTTTCTTTGCTTCCCGAAGGACTGCTCAGAATCGTGTGCCACTCACTCGGAAACTTGTTTTTTGTTGGCTCGAAACGACGTCGCCGAATTATTCTCTCAAACCTGAACCGTGCATTCCCCGAAAAATCGCGAGGCGATCTTGAGTGGCTCGGGAAAACAAGTTGCCGACGGATGATCGAAATGAGCCTGCTGTCATTTTGCGCCGGACAATTCTCGAAGGCTAGAATTCGGAAATCTTTGATAGTCAGCGATTCCGTCAGGAAATTCTTCAGATCTAGAATAGATTCGAAGAGGCCTGTAGTCTACCTGGTACCTCATTTTACGCTCATGGAAATGCAGCCCTGGCTTAAAACAGTTTTACCCTGTGAGCAGGACCGTGAAATCATCTGTATCTATCGCTCCCTGAATCAAAGTGCTCTTGAAACGCATATTAAAGCCTCTCGAGAAAAGCACGGCACTCAGTTCAGATCGCGTAAAGAAGGATTTGTTGAATGCATGCAATGCCTGCGGCGCGGGGGACAGGTCTCTATTCTTTTCGACCAGAATGCGCGCAAGAGCGGAGCCTTAGTCTACTTTATGGGTCGTCTCTGCGCCGCAACCGATTTGCCAGGAATCCTTGCGAAAAAATTCGACGCTGAAATTCGAACCATTTGGGTGGAGCGCACCGCATTCTGGCGAGGTGAATTGAAGGTGGAAGCGCTCCCTGATGACTGGGCTGCTTCGCCGGAAAAACTCACAGCTGGGTCTCAAATTTGGTTGGAAGAGCAATTTAAAAAGGCTCCAAAAACGATCCCAGATTGGCTCTGGTCGCATAATCGTTGGCGAACCGAGTCGTCTCCCGATACGCGCTTTTCTTTACAAAATAAAAAGGTTTGGCTTCAGAGATCAGTCGAAATGGCAGGCGTCCGCGAAATGCCTCGTAAAACGTATGTCCTGATGAATCTGCCCCATTCTCCTGATTTGGCCAGATCGCTGGTCCCGGTGCTAGAAACCATTCAAAGGGCTCGACCCGATATGGCGATCTGGGTGATGGGCGAGCCATCGGTCCTTTCCTCAAGCTCATTGAAACGCCTCGCAGGGCGTGAGATCCGGCTCGAGGGCGCAATATCATATTCTACGATCATCGCTGATTTAAAACAGGAGTATTTGGATACGATCTGCGACTGGGATTTGAGTTCGCCATTCAGCGAATTTTGGGCTTATGCAGATTGTCCACAGATTTTCGGATGGACTCCGCAAACCAGTCGTTCTCACGGATTCACACACACCTTCGAGAGGCCCGGCGAAGGGATGACTTCCGAAACTTTTCAGGCGGCCTGCTTTAGCTTCGCTGCACACTTTGGGCTCGAAATCTCGAAGGATTCCTAACATGCAAAACCACTCGAAACGATTGTAAGAAAGCCGTCTGCTCTCTTTTCGAGCTGTCTTTGTGAATCGATACCAACGCTATTTCCCTTTCCTGAAGCCTTACCGAAACATCTATTTCGGCGGTATCTTCGCGGGACTCGTCTACTCAATCTGCACTGGATTCGGCCTACCCACCATGATGCAGGCGGTATTCCCAGCCGTCTTCAATCCAGATTCGGAACTCTCAAGCCTGCAACTCATTGGCTATGCGTCGCTACTGCCAGCCGTCTTCCTCCTTCGTGGGATCAGTGGCTATCTGAACCAAATGGTGATCAACTTTGTAGGTCTTCAGTTTATGCGGCAAATGCGAGAAGCGCTCTTTGAGCACCTGCAGCGGCTCCAACTCGGCTTTTTCGGAAAATATCGGAGTGGAGAACTGCATGCCCGTTTAACCCAAGACACCCAACTGGTCCAGACCGTCATCACCGAAAGCGCCAATGATCTCGTCAGGCAACCCGCGATACTCATCGGCGCATTCTCCTGGCTGATTTACCAGGCCTTCGACAACCAGATGGTCCTATTCATCCTGTTGGCTTGCCTAACCGTTCCACTATGCGTCCTTCCAGTTCGTTTTATCGGACGAAAGGTCTTGGCGAAAGCGAAGCGGCAACAGGATCAGTTTGGAGACCTCTCGGGGACGGTCAGCGAGAATCTGTCGGCGAGCCGGGAAGTAAGGGCTTATAATTTAGAAGAGCGGGCCATCTCCGGATTTAGAGACCGCATGCTCTCTCTCGTGCAGGCACAATTTCGAGTCCTCGTTTATCATCGGGTCCTATCACCACTCATTGAGTTTATCTCGGCAATCGGAGTCGGCTTAGCGTTATACTTCGCAGCCAGAGGAGAGGTGCCCTTGGAAACCTTTCTCGCAATGATTGGAGCCCTTTACTTTTCCTACGATCCCATAAAAAAATTAGGCCTCGTTCACAACAATTTCCAAAAGGCCAACGGTGCTTTGGATCGAATCGAAGAGATCCTTGATACCAGAATTGAAATCACCGACCAAGATGACGCAATTGGAGACTTCAACGCTCGAGGCCAAGTGTCTTTCAAAAATGTTTCATTTTCCTATGAGGACCAAGCAGTGTTATCGGAGATCAATGCAGAGATCCAGGCCGCGACTCGGGTCGCAATTGTCGGCCCAAGCGGAGCCGGAAAAACCACCTTCATTAATCTGATCTCACGCTTTTACGAAGCCGATTCAGGCGAGGTTTTGATCGATGGATGCCCCCTCTCTCGCATCAAACTCTCTGCCCTGAGGGACAACATTGCACTCGTCCCCCAGGAGCCGATCCTTTTCCAGGATTCACTCTTGGAAAATATTCGCCTCGGCCGAAAAGATGCGAGCGATGAAGAGGTCTTCGCAGCCGCAAAAGTCGCCCAAATCCATGATTTCATCAAGTCGTGCCCCGAGGGATACCAAACTCTAGCGGGAGAACGCGGAGCCCTTTTGAGTGGAGGCCAGAAACAACGAATTGCCTTAGCCCGCGCTTTTCTTCGAGGCGCCCCTATTCTACTACTCGATGAAGCCACTTCAGCTCTCGATTCTGAAAGCGAAAAAGGGGTCCAGCAAGCTCTCGCCGAGATTAGCAAAGGCAAGACGGTCTTCACGATCGCACATCGATTCAGCACCATCAGGAACGCGGACCGAGTCCTACTCTTCGATAAAGGCAAAATTATCGCGGACGGCACCTTTGACGAATTGCTGAAAAACAGTCTTTTTAAAAGCCTTTATGACAACCAGAACCTATCAGGCTGAAGTAATCACAATCTCTCTAAAGGCCCAACCAACGCTCATTTTTCTCTTTTGCAGCCTAGCCCTTCTGATCACGGGCTGCGGCCTCAAAAAACCGGATGATCTGGAAATCGAGTCGTTGATTAGGATGAAAGAGGGCTATCCACTGCCTGAAAGCCTGCACGGCACCTGGTCCCTCGACTACGCCGCCAGCAAGTCTCTCATTGAGGAACAAGCCTCCAGCCCTGATCAGCTGAAACGCTGGCTAAACGCGCTAGAAGAAGCAAGGGGGTCTTCTATGACAATTGACGCCGAACGCTGGCAAAGCCAGACCCCGCGAGGGAGCCAATCGTTTCAAGCGGCCCTTTTAAGTGAGCCCAATGATTCCCGTATTGAAATTGGAATCGACGCTTACAAATCACTCGTCGTGATGCGTATCCTAGAGCTAACTCCTGAGAAATTAACCCTTGCGTCTGAAACAAACCCAATGATGAGTGTGTTTATTTGGGTGAGGTGAATGGCTTACCTCGCTCCTTCGGCAAAAAACCGCCCCAACACCCCAGTAGACGACATCTAACCTACCGAAAATGAAAATCTTAAGATCTATTTCTACATCAATATTGATTACCGTGGCCCTCGGCTCGCTGAACCTTACCCATGCTGGCGAGGGTGAATGGGAAAGCCTTTTCAACGGTAAAGACCTCGATGGTTGGGAATATCGCGGCAATAAAAAAGAAGGCCCGGTTTTCAAAGTAGAGGATGGCGTCATCGTAGCCAGCACAGTAATTCCCCGCAATCCCACCACCTATATGGCGACGACCACCTCATATGGCGATTTCGAGCTAGTTTTTGATTCCTATGTTGAGAAAAATTTAAATTCGGGTGTCCAAATACGTTCAACTGCGAAGGGCAATATGGTAGGCCCTCAGATCGAAATCGATAACAACCGGGCCCAGACCGGATACATCTGGGGCCAAGGTATGAAAAAGTGGTTGAGCGCTGATTGGCCTAAAGAAAATCCAGCCTTTAAACCCAATGAATGGAATACTTATCGCGTCCAGGTCGTCGGGAAAAATATTAAAACATGGATCAATGACCAACCTATCGAAGATGTGACTCACGATGAGATCGCGGACACCGGAGTCATTGCCTTACAGGCTCACTCATATCCCAGCGGAAAAGAGCGGGAGAAAGGCACAGAGGAGGTAGTCTCCGTTTACTGGAAAAACATAAAAATTCGAGAGATAAACTAAATCTCTAGCGTCTCCCGCGTTTGCCATTGCGCGGACCAAAACTACGGATGGGCGCATTGCGCTGGGTCTGCGCGTTGCGCAGACGGTAAACAATGCGTGCCTTGTTAATATCCGAAGGAGTCATCTCCATCTTCACAGTGTCACCCGTGGTGATCTTGATGAAGTTCTTGCGCAACTTTCCTGAAATATGGGCGAGGACCTGGTGGCCATTTGCTAATTCTACACGGAACATCGTGCCCGGGAGGACCGACACGATTTTACCTTCGACTTCTACATATTCTTCGTTGCTTTGCGCCATATAAAATAAAACCTTCCAAGAAGCCTAATCCCTCATGACAAGTCAAGGATTGAACCGTTTTCTAGACTGATTCAGACCCATCTTCATGGCAAAAGACGCACCTGACTGCCCATTCACTAAAGAATTTCCCTCCCAATTGCTTCGCGACGATCTGTTTTACATGAAACTCGCCTACAATGAGGCTATCGATGCCTGGCGGGAAAATGAGGTCCCAATCGGGGCAGTCATTGAATATGGAGGTGAAGTCGTTGCCTCCGCGCACAATCAGGTCGAACTAACAGGTGACCCGACCGGACATGCTGAAATCCTCGCCATCACCCAAGCCGCTAAAGCGGTTGGGGATTGGCGGCTCAATGCCTGCACCTTATACGTAACCAAGGAACCCTGCCCGATGTGTTCCGGCGCCATGATCATGAGCCGCATGGGTCGAGTCGTCTATGCAGTCGGCGACCCTAAAATGGGCTGTCTGGGGGGAGCCACCAACCTCGCCGCACTGCCACACGTCAATCATCGCTGCGAAATCGAAAAAGGTGTTTTTGAAGAAGCCTGCACCACCCTCTTAAAAACCTTCTTCGAACTGAAAAGGAAGCCAGGCGACCGGGCATGATACGAACGCCCTTTCCGCATCTTCATAATCTGCGATCGGCACGATTACAACCGTGTCTGAAATCCAAAAGATGGTTGCCATTCTCACCGCCGATGTTGAGTTAGAGAGTTTTCGCGAGATGGCTGCGACTGTTTTTACTATAGCAAACCAAAAAGGAGGGGTCGGCAAAACGACAACCGCTGTGAATCTATCAGTGGCCTACGCTCTCAAGGGATTAAACACCTTAATCATCGACCTCGATCCGCAGGCAAATGCAACGTCAG
>JBCCBL010000135.1:0-7654 GCA_039034055.1 Verrucomicrobiota bacterium
TGAACAGCTGACATTTTACAACTTGGCGGAAAACCGCCTCTGGTATTTCGATAGCTTCAACGTTCGCTCCTTTACCGGATATCGAGTTCATCTTTATACGTTTCACGAAGATCAATCCATGGCCTCCCATTTGAGTGCTGCCGAGGCATATTTTGATGACTCCACTGGAGAGTGGACCTTTCTTGGTGGGGCCATCTTACACAAGGCATCCCAAGCAGTTGCCAGTGAATCCGCCGCGGATCTCAGGGTCGAAAAGTTTGAGACTTGGTCAAACCCTGGCTTCACTGAAGAACCTCGGCTGATGTTATCACTCGGAGAAAGGCCTAAGGATCTTTCCATCAATGCCTTAAGGAATTTATTGAAGAGTGATGATCTCCAGGGAAGCCCCGCCCTGGCTCCCTTTTACGCTCAGTACCACCAACTCATTGCCTCGCCGGTCATGTGCGTGGTGATCATCGCTATTGCCATTCCGTTTGCGACGCGAGGCGTGCGGGTGAATCCGATGGTCGGCGCCTCGCAAGCTATTTTCATCTTCTTTATTTACTACATGACGGTAAACACGTTTACGGTCCTCGGGGCGCGAGAAGTCCTGACCCCTCCCACAGCGGCATGGACTCCTCACGGAATCATGGCTGTATTCGCTCTTTTAAACAGTTTTCGGGCCCACTGATGAAGGTAATTGACTTCAAAAAAGAAATGCCATTCGCGACAGGCCCAATCCTCACCCTGACCAAAGGTAAAGCGCACCCGTGCCTACGCGGACATCCCTGGGCGTATGCTAATGAGTTTGAATCGATACCCAAGGAACTCGAAGCCGGCAAATGCTGCGCACTGCAAGATTCCCGCGGCAGATTTGTTGGACATGGGATCGTCAATCCGTCTTCGAAGATTCTCTGGAGACGATATTCGCAATCCAAGGAGGAGCCCGAACTCGATTCGCGAGCCATCGAATCGCGCATCCGTCAGGCGGTCGCGAAACGATCCGGCGATTCGTTCTGCCGCTTAGTCTGGTCGGATGCCGACCACCTACCTGGTCTGATCGTCGATCGATTTGGAGAAATTTTGGTTCTACAGTCGGTGACTGCGGGCATCGATCTGCGTTTGGAGATGATCGCGGATATCCTCCAGCGTCTCATACAGCCAAGAGAAATCATCTTCCGTTGTGATACGCCTGTCCGCGTTCATGAGGGACTGGAACTAAAAGTATCCACTCACTCGGGAAGGCGGCTCGAGCCGGACTGGTATTGCATCGATGGCTTCGAATATTTCCTCGATCTTGAAATAGGGCAAAAGACCGGCTTTTACCTTGATCAGCGGGCCCAGCATCAGGCTGTCGCGAAATACGCTTATGGTCGCTCCGTTTTGGATGTTTGCTGCAATCAAGGGGCCTTCTCTCTTCACTGCGCGCGCACTGGAGCCAGCCAGGTTGAAGCCCTCGACATCTCCTCGAAGTGTATCGAAGCGACCCGCCAGAATGCTGAAAAAAATGGAATCGAAGTCGCTGCCCATACCGCCAACGCCTTCGACTTCTTTAAGGAAAACAGATCCGATCATTGGGATCTCATCATCCTCGATCCTCCCAGTTTCGCCCGGAATCGTTGGTCGGTAGCCGGAGCCCTCCGTGGCTACAAAGAACTCAATCTCCGTGCCTTTCAATCGCTCAACCCGGGTGGAATACTTGCTACCTATTCTTGCTCGCATCACGTGCATGAGGAAGAATTCTTTAAGACAGTTGCTGATGCCGCTGCCGATGCCCGAAAGAGCGTTCAGGTTCTTGAATGGGCTCATCAACCCAGCGATCATCCGGTCCTCCTAAATTTTCCAGAAAGCCAATATCTCAAGGGCCTGATTCTCCAGATCACCTAGTTCTACTTGTTAAAATGAATTAGAAGACCCAGACCCGTTCCTCCAAACGCTCAAAATGAACCACGAATGCACACGAATTTACACGAATCGTTTATTTCTTGGTGTGGATTTGTGCCCATTCGTGGTTAAAGGAAGCCGTAGAGACCCTTTGACCCAGTTGAACTAATCTCTCGCGAAACTCCAACCGATCCAGCCTACATCCTAAATGCCGCAGTCCTGTATCTTGTTTTTCCTGAAATATCCTGAAGCGGGGCGTGTGAAGACTCGACTAGCCCGAGCTGTCGGAGATGCTGCAGCCGAAGTCGCCTTCCGCTGGATGGTTGAGACGTGTTGGTCTCGCGCCGAATCCAGTGAATGGAAGCGACAAGTAGTGGGGGCTCCCAGCTCAAAACTGGCAGACTTTAGCAAATGGCTTCCCGGAAGTGAACGCCCCCACGCCCAACCTTCTGGATCCCTGGGAGACCGCCTTTCCGACGGGATTCAAAATGCCTTCAATCTTGGATTCTCAAAGGTGGTCTGCGTTGGAGGTGACTGCCCATCACTCGATTACAGTCACTATTCCATGGCTTTTGAGGCCTTGGACACCCATGACGTCGCGATCATTCCAGCCCAGGACGGCGGATACGTATCCATTGGTTGCCGCGACCCTCAACCGGAGTTATTTGAAAAAATCGCTTGGTCGACACATCTTGTCTTCGAACAAACCATCGAACGCGCGCAGTCATTAGGTCTCACCGTCTGGGTTGGAGAAACGCTCCCCGACATCGACACTCTCACAGACTGGCAGGAATCGATAGTCCACCAATTTCCGGATGCTCCATCTCTGAAAATACATGCATGACCTTTTACCCACTCTGCTCGCCTGGGTCGGCAGATCTGAGCCTATTGCCCTGGCGACTGTTATAAAAACGAGCGGCTCCTCCCCCCGGCCGGTTGGTTCAGTCCTCGCTCTCGACTCCCGCGGAAACAGCATTGGCAGTGTGAGTGCGGGCTGTGTCGAATCCCATGTCATCGAACGCTGTGAAGCGGTGCTTCAGAGTGGGCACATTGAAACCTGCTCCTTTGGTTCGGCACTCCCAGGAGAACCAAATATCTGGGATATCGGTCTGTCCTGTCACGGCATGATGGAAATCCTCATTACCCGGATCGATCCCGAAGATGCAGCTTTCAAATCCTGGCTCACCGGTGCCAGTGAAGATCAGGAAGCTTTTTATTGGCAGCCTAGAGACTCGTTGGCCGGAATTCCGCAGTTTACTCAGTCCATCGACAAGGCTCTAAGCCAAACCCACTTTCCGATTGAAAATCCGAGTCCCGACAAATTACTCATTTTCGGGGCTAATCACATCGCGGCCCCGCTCATCAGTTTCGCCAAAACGCTCGGAATGAGTACCTACCTGATAGACCCTCGTGATGCATTCACTCACGAAGAGCGCTTCCCTGACGGTCCCCATTTCCTGAAGAAAGCATGGCCCTCCGACTGCCAAGACGGGCTTCCCCTGACTCTCAGGACCTACGCGGTGCTCCTCAGTCATGATCCAAAATTGGATGATGATGCCCTGGCTTTCCTTTTAAAGGCAGATCTCGCCTATATCGGGGCCCTGGGTAGCCGAAGCACCCAGGCTCAGCGACGTCAGAGCTTACGTGACAGCGGATTCAGCGATGCCGTTATTGATAGAATCCATGGCCCTGTCGGTCTCGACATCGGGGCCCGAACCCCCGCCGAGATCGCCACAAGTATTATAGCTCAAATTGTATCGGTGAAACGCGGTGGGGCTCGATGGGATGAGTCCGCTCAAGCCTCCGAGAGTTCATGCGCATTGCCCTCATCGTCTTAGCAGCCGGCAGAAGCTCGCGGACGGGAGCGCTCGGTCGCAAGCCACTTTTACCTTGGCCGACCCGTCCAGGCTCGCTGCTTGGAGTCGTTTTGGAAAATTATAAAAAGGCTCATTCCTGGCACGACGCGGTGGTGGTTCACCGTGGGGACACCCCGGTTTACGGGCAGATCATTCAAGATGCCGGGGAACCCTATCGCAGCCTCATCAATCCATCCGAAACCGCTCAGATGAGCGATAGTCTAAGGCTAGGATTGAGGGCCCTTGCCGTAAATAGTGACGCTACCATGATCGCACTCGGAGACATGCCATTCGTTGATATCCACACCCTGCAAACCCTCCTGAAGGCTGCGGTTCCTGGAAAAATTTGTCGCCCGACCGTAAATGGCAAGCCCGCCAACCCAGTGATCTTTCCAAAGCAGCAATACCCCGCGCTTCAATCTAACCAGGGAGATAAAGGTGGACGGGACATCATTAAACAAAACCCAGATCGAGTCATTTCCATTAACTTCTCAGATCCCTCTATCTTCCAAGATATCGATACCCCGGAGGACTACTCCAAGGCTATCAAGCAGGTTTCCCACCGAGTAAACGATGGTGCTCAGGGCGGGACTTGAACCCGCACGCCCATACAGGCACTACCCCCTCAAGATAGCGTGTCTACCAATTCCACCACCTGAGCCTTTTCGGAAAAGTGGAGCATAAAACGTATGGAGGGAAGGCGGTGCAAACTAAATCTTAATAAAACAATAAAAGTGGAATTGTCGTGTAGATTGGTAGGTTTCCTGTTTCTCTATTTTTCCTTAGGGCAGAGAATTACTTTGAATCAAACCTGCTATGTCCTTAATGCTCACACTCCTCGTGTGAGGTTTTTTCAAGACTTCCCTCCATTTATAGCACAGAAAGATCTCTTTATATGGGCGAAAACCCCGAACAACCTCCGCAGGAAAAAAAGGCTGAAGCCGTCGATTTAAGTTCTCTGAAAGACCTTAGCTTCACGCCTGATTGGGGCTCTTCGAAAGGAAGCATTTCTACCCACGACAAGAAGGGCGGAGATCGCGGAGGCTCGCGTTCCGAATCGAAATCTGGAGGAGGTGCCGCGCGCAAAGATCGCCGTCCACCGCGCCGCGAGCGACCCTTTGAAAAGGGAGGGGACTCTGGCAGCAAGGGCGCCGGCGGCAACTACGGGGGTTCCGAGGGTTTCAACAGGTCTGGTGACGATAACCGTCGTGGGGGTAAACGTTTTGATAAGACACGACCCCCAATGTTCCGACCCACCGTTGAGGTGAATATCTACCCCGAGGACGAGCCATTTAAAGTATTGGTCAAAGCCATTCGGAGTTCTTATCGGACTTATGAACTATTTGATATAGCACGCTTGATCATCGAAAAACCAGAACGCTTCGTCGCGGTGGTTCGACCCTTGAGTGGAAAAGAGGCTGAGACCCAGTTGTATTTGTCGACTAAGGACAATGCAGTCTTTGAGGGTGAGGACGCCGCGATTTCACACGCGATGCAAAACGCCATTGAGACCGATTTTGAAGTCGAACAGGTAGAAATTGATCCCCCTTCCGGCAATTTTCAGATGGTCAATCGCTGCGGCCTCACCGGTGAGCTTCTGGGCCCTCCAAACTATCACAAATACCAAGAGTATTTGAATGAGCACTATTCGACGCGCATCCACAACATGAGCATGGAACGCTTTCTTTCGAAAATTGAGGCGGTGCGGGATCCGGAGGTCGTTCAAGAGTGGATAGCTAAGGTTTCCAAAGCAAGTCGCTACACCTTAAAGGCCGATAATTTGCCGGATGGAGAAGAAGCCCTGAAATTTTACGGCACCGAAGAAGTGCGGAGGTACATCGCTAGTAACAAGAAAGACGAACTCATTAAAAAGGTATCCACCGCTCGGGTACCGGGTGCAGTCATCGAAAAGCTTCCAGAAGGAAATATCTTAAAGTCGATTCGCTCCGCTTTGGATCACCAGAGGAAGTTTCCTCTGGATACAGCCAACCATTTACGGGCCCGGCTCCGTCGTTTAAATTTCAATATTTATAAAAAGGGATCGAAGGGCATCTCCTTTGTATGTGTGGTGAAGCGTAAGTTCCGGGATGAAAATACTAAGCTTGCCGAAGCGGCCGACACCCTGATCAATTTTATTGAGCGAAATCCAAATATTGCGGCTTCTGAATTGCCAAAAGAATACCTCGGATTTGAGCTTCCGAAAGCCCCGGAGCCCCCTGCTGAAGGGGAAACGCCAGCGGAGGCATCTGGAACGGAATATACCTCAGAACAACACACCGATATCCGTTCCTTGAAACAAAACCTACGGTGGTTGATTTCCGAAGGGTATGTGACCGAGTATAGCGACGGAAAGCTCTTCGCTCCGCAGCCGATGGTAGCTCCCAAACCCAAAGCAAAACCGGAAGAAGTTCCAACTCCCAGCGAAGATCAAGCTGCGACGTCTCTCGATTCTGCAACTCCGAGCGAAGCAGTGCCTACTCCCTCAGAAACACTTCCAGTTTCCAACGAGTCAGATGCAACCGAACCCGTTGCAAGCGAGGTTGTGGTGTCGGAGATAGAGCATGAAGCAGTCGTGCCTCCGACCGAAGAAACGTCGGAGCCTGAAGTGGAAGCGCCGTCCGATCCTGAGCAAGAGGTCCTAGCGGCTGAGGCTACAGCTGAGGCGGCACCTTCTGAGGACGCTTCAATTCCTGAATCTGATTCCGAGGAGCCGAAGGTCTAACACAGGCCTCAAAAGCGTTGCACTGCGCGCTCAACAGGCCATCAACCTGGGCGCTCCCATCTTTTGTGCAGATCTATGCGTCCACACTCCGGTTGGAAATGAACGTTTCAGGTTTTTGATATCTTTTTCGGTGGAGTGGTTCGAGCCTTCGGGAGCGTTTTCGAAATGAAATCAGGTAGGATCAAATCACCTGTTCGCGTCCAAAGAAGCGCTTGCACTGAATCAAAGCGTGTTGATGGAGGCTTTCTCCTGCGAATGAAGCACAAAGACCTGAGAGAATGACTGGGCGGAGTCCGGCTTTCATGAGATCGACTCCGGTTTGTTGCACGCATAAATCAGTGTCCATTCCGCAAATGTGGATGGCATCTCCGGGATTGGCTTCGAAGAATGCGAGAGCGTCCTCAGTACATGCGGAAAAGAATTTCTTGCGGGTGAAATGGAGGTGTTCGCCATCTCGTGGGGCTAACGGGATCGCCGGAGCATGACCCTCGGATCCGAACGGAGCGGGTTTCCACTTCTTCAGAGCGTAGACATATTGATCCGCATCATGTTCGATCTGACTGAACACTACTCGGTCAAAAGTGGGTATGATTGCTTCGATACCGGGTAGGATGTGCTCGGTATTTGAGGATACGAACTGTTTTTGGACATCGACTACGATCAAGCGAGCGCAATCACTCTCGGACAAACCGGGATATGGATACATAGCAGGTTGCGAGTGTGAGACGCTGCAGGGTAATCATCAATGCATAATATCAGCGTGGCTAAATTCTTTTTTAAAAATGCCATTGACTCACTTGTGGGCCGACCTAACTTCGAAAATCTTTCCCATTTGGGGTAGTAGCTCAGTTGGTTAGAGCGCCTGCCTGTCACGCAGGAGGCCGCGGGTTCGAGTCCCGTCTATCCCGCCATCTTATTAAGACTTCAGAGTATCTGAAGTCTTTTTTTTGTGGTGCGACCTGGGCAAGTCATCCCGTTAAGAGAGTGATCGATCGAAGTTTGACGGTAAGAAAGACCTGCTTGCTGATTTCACCAATAGTAAAAGTATTGACCATAGGGGCGACTCAGATCCACCATCAATCACGCTCCTCAAACACCACCCACTCAACTTAACAAGACCCCACACCATACAAGCGTTTCAGCCCTAACACCCACTCAAAACGTATCAACCGCAACCGCATTAGACCAATTCTAAAGAAAATAAGTAATTGCA
>JBCCBL010000136.1:0-7650 GCA_039034055.1 Verrucomicrobiota bacterium
CTGCCGGGTGTTGATTCCGCATCGAGTTGAAGTGCTACATCCGGTCGTCCCGGTGGCGAATTTTGTAGTAATCGGATTATGTGTTTTGATGTTTCTGGGGCAAATGGGATTCCTGTTGGAGTTGAACGAGGCTTTTGTACTCACTAGCTGGAATCCTATTGAATTACTGTTTTCATCTCTCGTGCATGCCGATTTGTTCCACCTTATTTTCAATATGTGGTATCTGTGGGTTTTCGGGAATGCGATATGTGCGGTTTTTGGGAATGCTAAGTTCCTCGGGATCTTTTTTGCGGGTGCCCTTGTTTCTGCGATCACACATTTAATATTGGACGGCAATCCTGCCGTGGGCGCAAGTGGAGCCATAAACACGATAATTGGGGTATTCCTGGCTCTATACCCGGTGAACCGCATTCACTGTCTTTATTTCTTTTGGGTGAAGGCAGGCAGTTTTTCCATTCAGGCTTATTGGCTGATCGCTTTTTGGTTCATTTGCGATATTTTTGGAGTTATCAGTGGATCTGGAGGGACTGCATTCTGGGCTCATATTGGAGGCTTTGTATTCGGAATCGGGATAGGCATTGCGGCTCTGTCTGGGGGTTGGGTCGCTCTATCTAAATATGATAACGAGACCCTGTTAGATATCATCAATAAGAAAGAGAGAATCAGCCGATACTGATGGCTATGTATTTTGTTTTCGAATTTTGGATTCCTGATGAATATCATCAGACTCCGATCATTCTGACCTTAAAAACATTTGGAATCGTGTGATGGGTTTGGTGATTAAAGAGATTAAATGCGAGGATCAGGAGATTCTGGATGAAGCCTTAAAATTGCTCAATAATTCGCAGGGCGATGGGCTATTTCCCAATGACTTTCTTATTCGCAAGATCGAAAATAGAAATGCGATTGTTTTGATAGCATGGTTAGATGATGTTTTTGTATCGGTAGCCACTGCAGAAATCCTGAGTGATTTGCATTACTACAAGCCGTTCGACCGATCTATCGAGAGTCGCTGCCAGGGTAAAAAAGTCGGTTCCATTTACACTTCTTCCGTTGCTGATCGGTATCGTGGGCGAGGTATTGGTCAGGCGATGACGCGTTATCGCTTGAATTGGCTTGAGAATAGAGGGTGTGAGATTGCTCTTGGTATCTCATGGTTGAGCGGCCTAGAGCATACTTCGAAACGAGTTTTTGAGAAGCTAGGATTTAAAGCCGTTTCGAAGGTAGACAGATTTTTCAGGGATCACACGAATCAGGATCCTTTTGAGTGTCCGGGTTGCGAGGTGCATCCGTGTGAATGTTCAGCCATACTGTATGAGTGGCAGTTTTAAGTAATTTTGGCGAGGCAGCCCCAATCTATTTTAGGATGTCAGAGAGATGTGTTCCGAGTTATCTGTAGACTGCGAGTCTCTGTGGCTTCAGAAACAATATCTAGCGGTAGTAGCTTCCATTTTGTATGTTATGTTGAATACTCTGCATCGAAAATCTACTGTTCCATTGATCTTATTGTGACACGGTCTCCCGGATTCAAACCCGCGGTTTTGATCGCACTAGCGTGGTTGCGGACAATAAGAATGCGCTCGTTGGCATGTGGGAAGGCCACCCATTCCCCGTCGGGAACGTCTCCATATGAGGTTCCGTATAGCACTTTCCAAGTATTTCCATGTGCCTCAAATTCGAAATACGAGCCTTGAGGTATTCCAAATGCTGAGAACTCATCTGGATGGAATGCGAGAAATGCATTTCCGTAGTATGGATTGATGGACTCGACGGCGCTTATGAGTGTGTTGTCGACTTGCTGGGTGTTGGTAAGACGGTGGGGCATGGGTTGCGTGCCGTCGTTGAAACTGAGCTGAGTATTGTTTTTGAGCGCAGACTCCATTGCCCGGACGGCGGTAAGGCGCTCGACCCAATTCACATTGACGTGTCCGGGGCGTAGCAGGGGCCAGAGCGCCGCTGGGACCTCGGCGTCGATCGCTTTAGCAGCATATTCGAGGGCTGGGATGATTTCTGAGGTGTTGCTCATCAGGATTGATGGTAGCATGGGTTGCCCAGTGAGGTAGTCGTCTTCTTCCGGATTGCTCATGTCTATGAACGGGCCGATGGCAATGACGCCATCTGCGAGTTCTGGATTTTTTTCGGCGATTCTTAGAACGAGCGTCGCTGCGGTTGATTCACCTTCGAGGATTAATGTTTTCAGCGGGCCATGATTCTCGATGAGCCATGTTTTAAGATTTTTTAGGGCATGGGTATGGGCGGGGTGGTCAACGCCATTCTCGAGGAACGCGGTGCGTCCGATGGCCCACCCTTCGGACAGTAAGGCCGCATAGAGGGGATCTTCTGGATTGAGGTCGGCCTCGTGGGGGGCATCGGACGGACGCCAACCGTGAACATGGAAAAAGGCTTGATTGCCGGCCCAATTTTCTGGGATTGCAAATTTGAAAGGGGCACCGTCGATGTCGCCTTCGTGAATCGTGTATTGAGAATGTAACTGCAGAATGGGCACGCAGATAAGTGTGAAAGCAGCGATATTTTTTTTCCAATTTTGGATCATAAGGTGGATGAATGAGCGATTGATTTGATTGTGGATCTCAGCAATTTTGTCTGTGTCGTTCGACAAATCAAATGAAGCACTCTCATTAATGGTATGATTCGATTTATTTCTCTCTGGATCGCCCTAGTATTTTCTGTGAGCAACGGGTTTAGCCTGACTAAGCTCGAGGGCGATCTGAATGGGGTTGGCTACATTGTTGATGTGCCGGACGATCCGAGTGGGAATGTTATGTTTATTGCCCGTGGTTTCCGGCCGGAATTTTTCCCAGTATCTGCGGTCTATGAAGTTGGAACGGGTTTCTATCAACGGATGCTTGCGGATGGGTGGACAATTGCTTCTTCGGCATTTCGGTCGAATGATTGGGTTGTTGCTTCAGGAGCGGAGGATATCATCGCGTTGCGGGCTTTTGTGGACGCGGAGGTGCATCCGATTCGATCATCGATCTTGTATGGCGAAACAATGGGTGGGGGCGTAGCGGTATGGCTTGCTGAGAATCATCCTGAGTTGTTTGACGGAGTTTTGTGTTTGGGAGCGCATCTCTTTCCGGAGCCGGGGACCTCGGATAGTCTGGCTGGCAGGGTTTCCAGTGTTTTTAATATGAAGCCGCAGTTGCCTGTGGTGTTCCTAGCAAATGGGGAGGAAATGCAGAGTGCGCGCGTCTATTTGGAGGGCGTGAACGGTGTGAGCCATGTTCCGGCTACTTACTATGTTGAGCGCACTGGGCATGTGAATGTAAACAGTTCCGAGCGTCTAGCGGCGATGCGCGGACTCCTAAATTGGATGGCGGGAGAACGCATGGAATCGGTGAAAGATGGGACGATTCTGATGTCTCCGGGGTCGGTAGCGGCGCGAGGCCCGATGGTCGCTGCCGCGAATATCCGTTTGTTGCGTCCCCTTTACGGCAATATTTATACAACGTTTGTCGCGAGTGATTTGGAAGCTTTGGGGATCGAGTTGTCCGACTCGTTTCAGATTCAGCATCGCAATCAACTCCACCCGATCACGTATGCGCAGGCTTACAGCGATGTTCCTTACGGTGCGTGGGTCGCCTTCATTGATCCAGAGGGTTACGTCCAAGTCTCGCGTAATTATGCCAATGCTGCGGATACGCTTGGTGCAGAGGTCGGGGATCCTTTGATCTTTTTGAGAGTGGACTGACCGACCCAAGGTGGTTTTTTTTTTGCGGCATAGGTTGGTTTTGGTTGGATGGTGACGGGCTCGCTTCTCGACAGCCGCGCACCGTGAGCTGTTGCTTTGGGTAAAGATCGGGCCGGAATGAGCGAATTGTGTAGGATAACTCGCAATCAACCACACCATGTCCCGATCCGTATATGTCATCGAAGATGAAGGAACGACGCGCGAGCTGTGCATCCGTTTCCTTGAGTCTGCATTACCCGAACTGAATATTTTGGGATCATGCGCCGACGGCCACGAAGCGTACGGGGTATGCCTAGAATTGCAGCCTGACTTGATCATTATTGATATCGGCTTGCCAGATATGAGCGGCTTAGAGCTTTTGAGTAAATTCAAGAAAAATCTGCCGGACACCCGAATCCTGGTCTATTCAGGCGTTGAGTGTTCGGAGGTCATTAAATCAGCCTGGATTGGGCAAGCGGACGGCTTTGTTGAGAAGAGCTTGGGTATGAACCAGATGAAAGAGGCGATTGAAAGTGTCTTCTCGGGAAAACCCTATTTTACGCAGGTAGCCGCAGCAAAGATCATTGATTTATCGGTGTCCCACCCCATCCCCCCCAAGGAGATTTAGAAGAGTTCACTGTATCATGGATTTCGAACCGGAACAGCATCCTGATTTCAAGGCGCAGCGGACCTTGGAGGCCATCCAGGAGTCTTTGGGGAGCCGGGAGTCGCGTTGTCTGAGCAATATGGTGAAGCTCGTGCAGGATTTATCATCACGAGCGCTATCCCTTTCGGTCGAAGAGCTTTCAAACATTATTGGTTCGGATACTCAGGTGGGGGCCAAAGTCTTGAGTGCGTCTAATACGTTGTCCTACAATCCGTATGGGGTCCCGATCAAAAGCGTCACACAGGCGATCCACTTGCTTGGATTCGATCAAATCAGCAACCTCACTTTGTCGCTTTTGCTGCTGGAAAATGCGAATGAAGAGCGGAACCCGAAAGAGCAACGGGAGATTGCTTCACAGACCCTTTTCAGTGCTTATATCGCTCGAGAGCTAGCGCGTGATATGGGTATTGATCGTTTTCAGGCCTTGGCTTGCGCGGCGTTACGCAATTTTGGTCGCCTCCTGATGTCGTCTTTCATGAACGTCGATTACAAGGCTGCGGGTCGATTGATGGAGACAATGTCCGATGAGGACGCCTATCGTAAAGTATTCGGCCTCACTCCCTTGGAATTGGGAAAACACCTTCTAAATAGCTCTCAGTTGCCTCGATCGGTGCAAAAATGCCTTGAAGAAGTCCCCGAGAAGGTCACGGGTGAATTGAGGGCCGATCCCGGAAGTCAGCTTTTACTCCTTTCCGAGGCTTCAATGCAGATTGTCGAGTGCTCGCTGAATGCGAACCTTAAATCGGGAGATCACACCAAAGCGGTCTTGGACAAACTCCACGAATTTCCGGGCCTTCATGATTATAAAGAGTCGAATGTTCACAGCCTGTTTGGTCGCATTCAGGCCAGGCTGAATGATTTTTCAGAAGAGTATGGTATCGATATTGCCGGAACTCAGACTTTCAAGGATTGGCGGCTGAGATCGAAGTTGCGTGATCTTGACGCTCATGAAGCAGGACTCACCGAGTATCCATTTGAGCAGACATTAGAGGAGCCCGTAGAGGCTGTGAATCTAGAATCGTCTGCAGGGGAAGGGGTGCTTGAGGCAGACGGTGAAAATTCGCGCGCTCCTTTTGAGGGCATTACCAGTCCGATTACGGAGTATTTGCAGGGTTCTCACCCCGATTTCAAAAGGGCTTTCGATACCCTGGCTGACTACTTTTTCAGCATTAAGCAGGTCGAGGAAGTGTTGATTTTTACGGCGGATCGCGAAGACCCCGACCAGTGGTATGCATCTTGGGGCAAGGGAGTCTTATTTCGCGGTGTCGGGAATCGACCGATTGTCAAAACCTCCCATCGCGATCTGATGGGCCTGGTCCTGCAAAGCGGTCGTGATCTGTTTATTCTCGATGCCGATGTGTCGAAGGTTCAGCCGTTAATTCCGCGCTGGATGCAGATTCCGTATCGAGTGAAATCGGTGGGGATTTGGCCGATTCATAAGGGCGACGAGATTTATGCGGTGCTACTCATGGCGCATATCGGTGAAGGATTCATGAACTTCGGCGAGCATGATATTCGAATTGTACAAAGGCTGCGTGAGGAGATCGAAAATGCTTTAAGTGAGGCTGTCGTTGGATAATTATATGCAAACTATAAATCTTGTTTAGATCTTTCCGTATATGCTAAAATCATCGTCAAACGACCCTTCAATCTTCTTTTCTGAGCAGTCGCCATGGCACTCCTGACAAATCCAGCAACCAATCGAACTACCAAATCTGGTCTATCCTCGGGTGCCGGGGGTAAAAAGAAAGTCTCGTTTGCTGAATCTCAGCGTCTGGCGAAGCTCAAGGCTTACGAAAAAAAGGCTAAGTCGAAAAAGGTGAAATTGGAAAATTTGGCGATATTCACCGAGCAATTAGCCTCGATGCTGGAAGCGGGACTACCTCTGGTGACCGCCTTGGAGGCCCTCCAAGATCAAACCGAAGACCCGGTTTTCGCTATCGTCATCCGAGATGTCAGGAATGATGTATCCTCGGGAACTGCTTTTTCTGAGGCATGCGCGAAGTTTCCCAAAGCGTTTCCCAATCTATTCCTTTCGATGTCTGAAGCCGGTGAAGCGAGCGGTGGACTCGCTGAGATCCTGGCCAAGACCGCGATTTATTTTAATGACTCGGTGAAGCTATCCAAACAGGTCAAGAGTGCGATGACTTATCCCACTGCGGTGATCACGTTGGCAATCGGACTCGTAACCGTGCTGTTGGTCAAAGTCATTCCAGTGTTTGCGGAAATGTTTCAGGGTTTTGGTGCTGAGCTCCCAAAGCCGACCCAATTCGTAATCGATATTAGCGAATTCTTGGGTTCTTACATCCTCTATATTTTGGTGGGTATGTTCTTGTTTTATGTGGGAATCAGTAAGTTTTTCTCGACTCCGAATGGGAGGGTGATTCGCGATAATTTGGTGATGCGTGTTCCTGTGCTAGGCGAGCTTAACCGGAAGATAAACCTTTCACGGTTCTGCCGGACCTATTCGATTCTATTGAGATCCGGGGTGCCGATCCTGAGGAGTTTGGAAATCGTATCTCGAGCCTCAAACAATGTCTTCGTCGAGAACGCATGTACGCAAATTTCGCGCAATATCAGTCAAGGTGGCCAAGTCTCTGAGACGATCGCAGCAATTCCGTACTTTCCTCCAATGCTCAAACACATGAGTAAGGCGGGAGAGCAGACCGGCAATGTTGATGGGATGATGAACAAGGTGTCTGACTTTTATGACAATGAAATCGAGACTCTCGTCGGTGCTCTCACGTCATTGATGGAGCCGCTTTTGATCGTGTTTTTGGGAGTCGTGATTGGTGGAATCGTGATGGCGATGTTTATGCCTATCTTCGAGCTATCGTCTGTGGTGGGTGGATAAATCCTAGACGTATTCACGGAATACAGCCGATTTTAGATACCTGCATACTGGGTAGCGAAGCACCGACCCCGTTTGGAGATTCCTCCGGGACCCAATTACGGTCGCTTCGTTGCTTTTGAATTATTCGAACCAAAACTACTGCTGTATGTGTCAACAAATTTAACCCAGTCCCTTAAAAGCGAAATTTACAGAAGGGATCTGAGGGGAAGGCGACTCTGGTGCTTCTTTGACTTGAGGCGTCTAAGGTATGATTTCGCGAAGGCGCGCTGCCTTGTCACGCGATGGTTAAATGGCGAGGGCCGCGTCGCAGGTGTTCCCACGCGAGAATTGGAGCGTATTTCAAGCTATCTAGGATTCGAGAACTTGAATGCGCTTCATGTCATCAAGCAAGCCGTGCAGGCGCTTCATCATATCCGGTTTTAAGGTGTCGGAGTTTTC
>JBCCBL010000137.1:0-7644 GCA_039034055.1 Verrucomicrobiota bacterium
GCGAATATTGCGTTGGTCGTAGTCTTGCGGGAATTCTTTCTCTGGGTTCGCCTTAAATTTATGGCGGTGATCGGAGACTTGGTTGCTCGAGATTTGCGACGTGATGTCTATGGACATCTTCATAAGTTGAGCTTGGGTTATTTTTCTTCGAAGAGGACCGGTTCTTTGATCAGCCGTGTCAGCTCTGATACAGATCGAATTTGGGACTTTGTTGCCTTTGGTGTGGTTGAGGCGTCGGTCAGTGCACTCCTTCTGACGGGATTATCGGCGATGTTAATCATCTTGGATTGGAGGCTGGGACTGCTCATGGTTGCGCCGCTTCCGGTAATTTTCTTGCTTATTTATTTTAACGGAAAAGTCATGCATTCGCGCTTTTTACGTATTTGGCGAAAGTGGTCAGACATGACCGCAGTATTGTCCGATACGATACCGGGTATGCGGGTCGTGCAGGCTTTTGATCAATCGAGCCGTGAGCGCTCACGCTTTGATACTGAGAATGAAGCAGTCTTTGTCGAAGCCGAGCGTTTGAATAAGGTTTGGACCGTCTTCTGGCCAGTGCTCATTTTTCTGATACAGCTTATGGGTGTTTTGGTGTGGTTTTTTGCATTGCCACGCCTGCTTGGTTCATCGCCGGGGGTGTCGCCTTCACTGACAGTGGGGGTCTTTGTGTCTTTCCTCGTGTATCTCGGACTGTTCTTTTACCCTATAGAAATCTTTGCGCAATTATCACGAATGGTAAACCGTGCTTTGAGTTCTGCCCATCGGATTTTTGAGGTTTTGGACACCGAACCAGAGATTGTCGATGCACCGGAGCCGGTAAGCTTGTCACCGATGTTAGGAAACATCACATTCAGTCAAGTTACTTTTGGTTATGATCCGGTTCGCCTCATACTGAGGGGGGTTTCTTTTGAAATTCATCAGGGAGAATTCATTGGCCTGGTGGGGCCTTCCGGAGCTGGTAAGAGTACCATTTTCAACCTTATGAGTCGTTTTTACGATACGACTTCAGGCTCGGTGAAGATTGATGGAATCGATGTGCGGGAGCTTGAGCTTGGTGGAATGCGTAAGCAGATCGGCATGGTGATGCAGGATCCGTTTTTGTTTCACGGGACAATTTTGGAAAATATCCGTTATGGTTTGTCTGATGCGAGTCCGAGCGATGTCATTGCAGCGGCAAAGTCTGCGAACGCCCACGATTTTATATGCAAGCTTCCCAATGCGTATGATACGATTGTCGGTGAGCGCGGTCATACGCTTTCGGGTGGCGAGCGTCAGCGGGTATCCATTGCACGGGCGGTGTTGCACAACCCCCGGGTCCTGCTTCTTGACGAGGCAACGTCGGCAGTGGATACCGCGACCGAGCAGAAGATTCAAGATGCATTGGACCGTTTGACTAAGAATCGCACGGTGATCGCGATAGCGCACCGTTTGTCGACCTTGCAGCGGGCAGACCGTCTTCTCGTTATGAAAGAAGGGCGTCTGGTCGAGGAGGGAACTCATGAGGTGCTGCTCGCCATGGAAGATGGCGTTTATAAAAATCTCTATTCATTGCAACGTGAGATGCATAAAAACTACGCACTTTAAACCATGCGAATGGATCACGAATCATAGAGAGTATATCGATTAACTTCACATTCGGGTAATCCTTTCAATTTTGTGATCTTAGAAAATATCATGAATATTCAATTACAAAACTGTGCATCCGGTCGGATCACGATTCAAGATGAATCAGGGCACTGGGTTCCCGTGAATCCGTGTCCGTGCTTTCCTTGGTCCAACAAGGGAACTTTCATCTCGTTGCGGAATGATGAAGGTGTTGAGTTGGCTTTGGTAGAGGATCTCTTTCGACTGCTTCCCGACGATCAAGAGAAGATTAGAAACGCATTGGACGCCGGTGAATTTACTTTTGAAATCACGCAAATTTTTGAAATTCAGCGTGATTTCGAACTGCGTGTGTGGAAAGTTGATACTAATCGAGGGAGGCGTCAATTACAGACCATGCTCGATGATTTCCCGCAGATTTTGGAAAACGGAAGGATTGTCATCACGGATCTGGCTGGCGACATCTACGAAATCAGAGATAGAGCTGCTCTGGATAAAGCGTCTCTGAAAATGCTTTGGGCATTCATTGATTAGGCCGGATCGTTGGCCAATGGTGGTTGATTGCTCAATGGCTTTAATCGGTTTTCTATACCCAGAGAGAGCCCATTTTTGAGGAATGGGCTCTCTCATGCTTGATGTATCTATTTACTATGACACTTTCGTCGATAGACTGTTCACGCGATCTATGATGGCATTTTCCTGGACGATACCGCTTTCGCGGTGTTGCAATTGTCCGTTCGTAAAATAGAGGACAGTCGGGATCGAGGTGATCCGGTATTGCTGTGCGATATCGCCCAATTCGTCTACATTGACTTTCGCGATGATGGCGTCGTTCCCGAGCTTTCTCGCGGCTTTCTCGAGTATCCTTCCAAATGCTTGGCACGGTCCGCACCAGGGGGCCCAGAAATCGACGATAACGGGTGTGTCGGTTTGTTTGATCAGGGCTTCAAATTCTGCCACGGTTTGGATGTTTCTTAGATTTTTGCTCATGGTTGTTATTTTTGTTTGAAGTTTCGGTTTCGGGTTAATGGTCGTTTGGCAGCCAGGCTGATGTTGTGCTGAATTTGTTGATTCCATTGTCGGCGCATGTCGCGGTCTAGGCGTTGATTTAGCCTCGTTTCGGCGATCTTCAGAAAGTCTGGCTGCGCCAGTGACCGTGGACCAAGGGTGACTCTGATTGCGTAGCAGGCACCGCATAATAAGATGTAGTTGCGGTGTTTCGCAGAGGACACGTGTTCCCGTGGTTTAATCGGGCGCTCCATCCCTTCCGCTTTTGAAATTATCTCCACTGCGCGTGTTTCGTTCTTCGCGGTGAGGAGGCTGATTTCATTCAATTCCCCAGCAAAAGAAGCTATAAATGTGGATAGGGTGATCATCCCTATCGTGATGATTTTGTTGAATGGTTTCATGGGTTTTGTTTCCTCCCTTAGATATTGGGCTTGTGGTTATTGATTACGAGTATACTGATCTGTATACTTATGATCCAAAAGACCTGCTTTTGATTCCCGAAACTGGGATTTTTCTTCAGAGTGTTCGAATTCTGGGAATGCCCAAAAGGACTTAGGCGTGCCAAAATTTGACAATGTCCGATAAACGAAAACAGATCCTTGAGACGGCAAATCGTCTCTTCGAGGCCCAGGGATTCAACGGGACGGGGGTGGATCAGATTTCACAGGAATCGGGGGTGACTAAGCGCACGCTCTACAAGCAATTCGGCTCGAAGGAGGGGTTGATCAAAGAGGTTTTGGTCGATCATCATGCTAGGATGTTTGCCGATATTCGGAGCCGAATTCTCACCATCGATGGGAGCGCTCGGGATCGACTTATGGCGTGTTTTGAGTATTATTTTGATTGGTTCCGGTCTTCGAGATTTTGTGGCTGTATTTTCATTAAGACTCTGAATGAGCTTGGGGGATGTTCGACAGAGTTGGGCTGCATCGCGCAAAATGCGAAAGATACGATGCGCGCCTTCATCGCTCGAATTGCTGAAGAGGGTGGGTTTTCAGATCCTCAGCGGCTTGCGGTGGAACTCCAGCTATTGCTCGAAGGATCGATTGTCCTGGCCCAGGCCGGGAATGTGGAAGCGGTCCAGGTGGCTAAAGAGGTAGCGGGACTCCTTATTGAAAACGCTGAAAAGTAATGACCTTGGTCGCGAACAAGGGCTTGGGTAAATACTGACTGATTAGAAAATTTTCAGACGCGGAGGGTGAGGTGAAACTCAGAAGAGCGGTAAAGGGGAATGGTAGCGTAAATTTCGTGATCTCACGGATCCTCGGCGATCGAATCCTTTTCGAGGGACATCTCTGGAATACCCCGTGCTCACTCGAGACTGATGCGCCTGATTTTTAACCTGCTAGCTTTCTTTAGCTGCCTCACATTTACCGCTGTGCTTTCCGCTCAGCCGATTGTCGTATTTGGTGCGGTGCCACAGGAAATTCCCCCAGTGATTAGTCAGATGGAGGAGACGGAAACCGGGGCGCTTTCGGGGATTGAATATGTGCGCGGGAAGCTCGCGGGGAAAGACGTAATTGTCACAGCGACTGGAGTGGGTAAGAGCTACACCGCGATGGTCGTGGCGATGTTTCTCAACGAATTTGAACCGAAGATGGCGTTCATGACGGGGACCGGGGCTCGGATAAACGCGAATAATATTCGCACGGGAGACATCATTATTCCGAGCCACGTCTTTATTCACGATTATGGCAGCTTGGGGGACGACGGTATCTTCATCGCGGGATTGCAGCCTCCTGGAGTGAAGAACCGGGCACCTCTCAAGGAAAATAATTTCCCGATCACTCCCAGCATGCATGCGAAAGCTTTGGAGTTGGTTGAAGGCTACGAACCGCATTCGGTAACCGTAGATGATAAAACCTATCCCATCACCATCGCGACCGGCCGCGTCGCGTCGGGCGATTTTTTTGGAGTGCCGGATCGCCAGATTGAGCAGCTTCGATCTTTGGATACTGATATTATGGAAATGGAATCTGCGACGTTTTCTCTCGTCTGTGAGCAGTTTGCCGTGCCCCATCTTGTCGTCCGCTCGGGCAGCAATCGCGCCCAGTCCAAACCGAGCAACGATTACTTAAAGTACGGCCCAATCGCCGCGAAGTCCGCCGGGACCCTCACCGCATGGCTGATTGCGCAATGGTAAACGGGCCCACAGGTCTCTGAGACTACATCTGACTTACGGAATCTTACCTTTCGAGATTTTTAGAGTCCTAGTCCTTAGGCTGTTTGATGGGACTTCGTCGGAAATTTAGGGCGGCAATTAGGCATGCTGCGATGAAGCCAGAAAAATACCCGGGGAGGCTTTTGAATGGAGATTCTTGATACATCGATGATGTGCTTGCAATTAGGATGAAGAGTCCGGCTATGGCGCTGGTGGCCCCGAGCCATTTCGATGGGTTTTTGTGATAAATACCGACGATCATCGCTGGGGTGAGTTGGAGCATTCCGCCGAATGCCCCAAAGACGAGTTCGGTGACCAGCTCTGGTTTGATGCTGGCAACGAGGGCAAACGCGGAGATGCCGAGAGTGAACCAACGGTGGATGTTCAGGATCTTTTTGGGGGCTACGTCAGTCCTTCCGCGAAAACGCTGTTCGCTCACGATGAATCCAACACTGAGCAAAATCGAATCAGCGGTCGACATTGTGGCGGCTATGATTCCGATAGTGGCCATGGCTCCGATGATGGCGGGAACGCTCGCTGTGATGGTCCCGATGATCTGATCACCGCTCTCTAGGTCGGGAAAAATCACGGCACCTCCGAGCCCGAGAATTCCGGCCATCGCGGTGGTTGCGATGCCCATGAAGGGAAAGACGAACATGAGAATTTTCAGAGACTTCTCACTTTCCGCCATCATAAAACGCTGGGCGTTGTGAGCCATAGAAATTCCACCAAATGAGAGCATGATCGCGATTCCGACAAGCACTGGCAGGGTGTATAATCCGTTGGGCCCTGGTATACCCAAGAGAGATTCCTCATGGACGGCGTCGACATCTGCTAGAAAGGCTGAAAAATCCAGCGACCAGTGAGCCCAGAGGAATGCGACGACGACCCCGAAGCAGCCAAGGATCGTCATGAGGGATTGCACGACGTCTGTTTTGATGATGTTCTTGATCCCTCCAGATTCTGAATACAAGTAGATGACGGCGAGGGCCGCCGCAGCAGTGGGTGCGTAAGGTAGGCCGAGGGCTCCTTCAAGGAGCCGTGCGATTCCAGTAATCTGAGTCGCTATGTAGGGCACCATGCAATACAGGGTGACGATGACAAAAAAGACTTCGAGCGCTCCTGAATTATAGGACCGCAAATACAACTGTATCGGAGATCGCACCCCTGGATACTCTCGAGAAAGCCGCCAAAAGCGTCGTCCAATAGTCCCGGAGATGATGGCGAGGATAGTGTATGAGCATATGGCGAAATAGAGGTTGCCGATCCCGTGTAGGTAATAATAGCCAGCTCCTCCAATGATGGCCGCCGCGCTGATGTAGGTGGCCCAGAATGTAAGAATGGTAGGGATGAGTCCGACTTTCTTTCCAGCGAGGAAGAATGTCTCAGGATTTCCCGACGGGTTTCGCCAACTGCGAATCGTCAGGAATAGTAGCCAGATCCCGTAGGCTGAGAGGAAGAAGACGGCCCAGATGGCGTAAGCGCTCATGTCTTCCATCAGCGATGCTTGTGCCAATGAGGATTAGAGCGAAAAGCCGTCCCCGGGCTCCGAATCCCAATGGGGCTTCCACGCCCCAGTCACATCGAATTTTGTCAACAAATAAGGGTCTGTCCCTAAAAAATGCATGGGCTTGGAGCTAGGATAGATCCTGCAGCAGTTCAAGAAGGCGTTTCCTGGTCATGTAGAGACTGTATTACAGATCGAGCTACGTATTCGCTGTAATCATTTAGTTTCCAATGACCGGGGCTCCAACCTTTGAGAAAGCGATGAAAGTCGGTCCAGGCTATTGGGTAAAGGGCTCGCCAATCTGCTTCAAGGGCTGAGAAGTCGGATGAGCGTTGAAGCGATGCGAGGGCGCTCTTTAGGGTTTCGAAATATGAGTCGAGGAGTTCGTCTTCGAGTCGAGCGCAGGTGTGTTCGTCGAAACAACTTCCAAGGAGATAGGCGAGGTCTTTCATGCCACAGCCGCCACCGACGTATTGGAAGTCTACTGCTGCGACCGACTTGCCATTTTCGGAGAAGCAGAAATTCGCGAGTTTTGCATCTCCGTGAACGATGGTTTGGAAGCGGCTACCTTTGAGCTTCTGATCCAATGTTTCGGCAATAAGGTGAAGGGCCGGGTCTTCTTTGCGCAGGACCGCCAGTTCATCTGGTCGGGTTTCCAGATGCCAATAGGTACCAGTCTCCCAGAGACCGTCGGGAACTTGATGTAAGAATTGTGCGTGAAAGTGGGCGAGCCAGGACAAGCAGGCCTGGATTTCCACCAGGCTCACTTGGGTCCTGCGCCTCGGGAAGCCGGCATGGTCGAGATCTTCCAAGAGGAGGAGTGATTGGTTTCCGTTTGAGTGATGTTGTAAAAGCCTGGGGATGCGACAGGTATCCGGGCACTGATGGGCGAATCTTCGGTACCAGTTTGTTTCTACCTGATAGGACTTTAATTTGCGTTGATGTGAGCGGTCGGTGTTCCAGCCTCGAGGATGATAACGGTCGCTCGGCGGAGCAATTCTCTTGATGATGATGCTCTGATATTCAGAGCCTTTGAGTGTGTAGCGCACTATCGAACCATAACCGCTCCAAAGTTCCTGAATGATGGAACTGTTTAAAATGTGCTCCGCGCCGGTCGCTGATTTGATGAGGGCTTCGATTTGCGGGTCCATGGGTTTGGGGGATTGGTCGACTTCCACACTGATTCTAGTTCTACTTGTTAAAATGAATTAGAAGACCCAGACCGGTTCCTGAAAACGCTCAAAATGAACCACGAATGCACACGGATTTACACGAATCGTTTATTTCTTCGTGTGGATTCGTGGTCAAAAGAAGCCGTCGAGACCCTTTGACCCAGTAGAACTAGGCAGTCGCGTGCAGGGAGGAA
>JBCCBL010000138.1:0-7625 GCA_039034055.1 Verrucomicrobiota bacterium
AATTCTGGCCTAATAGCGCAAGCTCGCCGTCAGTTGAAACACGGTGTTGTCGTAGTCGAGATCGAGTGTCGAATCGTTTTCGAGGTAGTAGACCTGTGCACCGAAATCCAAGAAACCGTTTGGAGAGTAACCAACACCTACACCTGCCATAGCGACATCGTCCTCGCGCACGCCACCCACATAATCATCGGTGAGGAACTTGAGAAAAGGTGAAACTGCCCATAGTTCATTCACCTCATAAGTCACATTCAATGTCGCTGAAGAAGACTCAATCGGGTTACCAGTTGCAGTGCTCTGGAAGTCCTGGCTGAGCGCCAAATTGACCGAGACCTTAGGAGTCGCTGCCCAGGTGAGATCCCCACCCAAATACAAAATGCTCTGGTCGGAGCGGTCTATGCCGTTGAAACTCCGTTCAGTATAACCAACGTCAAGCGCTGCAGTCACCTTGGGAAGAACCTCTCCTTCAACACCGACGGTCAAGCGAATGTCCTCTGGGTCTGAACCCACCCTGTTGGGGAGGTCGTCGATATCAGTATCGCGGTAAGCGATGCCGGCAGTGATATCATACTTTGGCGAAATCGCGTAATATCCCTTCAAACTGAGCAGGATCTTATCGCGGTCGGGCAAGACACTGTCAAAGTCTTCAACATACTCCTGCAACGTGTAACGCGGGGCGAAACTGACTGCGACCTTTTCAGTGACGTCGTATTTCACAAAGCCCTGAATGACTGTATTCTCAATCTCAACCAGGTCACCGACGACTTGCTGTGTCTTCTGTTGATCTTCAGAATAAGAAGCTCCAAAGCTGGCCTCCAAGACGGGCGATGCGTAATCAGCTGCGAAGCTCGCGTTCAGGTTGTTGACGTCAAACTGATCATTATCGGAATAGCGGATGAAGTCTGTGCTGATTTGAAAGACAGCATCCCAAAGCGTTTCACCACGGAAGAAATCTACCTCGAGCCCTGGGCTCACCGTGAAAATAACGTCGTCCAGTTCGTTAGCTGGTGCTCCCGTAATGTTATCATCAACCTTAACGGCAGTACCCAGGTTGAAGAAGATGTCAGCATTGTCACCAATTGATACCATTGGAGCTGCGTAAACAGCAGTTGCAAGCGTAGCAAAGGCTGCGGCCAGAGAGGTGGCTTTGTTCATAGAGAGAATAGTTTGTCCTGTTTAGCTTTCTTTATCCTGAGCGGAAAGTGATTGCGCTCTATCAATAGATGGCAAGATCAATCCTTATTTTCGTTGAAAAAAACTCTAAATCCACCCGAAAACTGAGCGAAAGTTTGTTGAAAAAAAGTAAGCTCAACCCGATTATTGTCCGAACACCCCAAAATTCTTATGTCCCAATCATCTCCCAATCGAAGAAACAAGTTTTTAGGATTCGCCTATTACGAGCGAAACGACAGAGGCAAATGGAGGCTTAATTTCCGTTGGGGACGGATTACCATTCTAATCCTGTCTCTGACGATCCTCGGATGGCTCTCATGTGGTCTAGGCCTATACATCTTCTTCAAGTACAAGAGAAACTATGAGGATGTCTCCTATGCGAAGATGCTGATTTTACCGATCGTTTATGAGCAACATCGGGAAGATATGGGGAATTACCACATTGAAAGAGCTAAAGAGCTACTCGAAGAGCAGGAATGGACTCAGGCACTCACATTTCTGAGGGCCGGCGTGATGCGTGCTCCAGATAACACCGAGGGACGCCTCATTCTCGCGGAGTTTTTCTTAAACGGCTATCAGCAGCCAGAGATGGCGATCGAACTCCTGAAACAAGGATTCCCATATGGCTATGATGACAACAATTATGCGCGAAGCACCATTCGGCTAATGCTGAGGCAGCATCAAGACCTCGAAGTCCTTGAACTTGCCGACGAATTCCTGCCAAAACTCGGAAAGACAGATCCCATCGCGAAGGTGATAGCGGTGGGAGCCGCTTCCGCTGCCTTCTATCGAGGAATGTATGATTCCGCCGACGAGTATATTGCCGATTATGGACTTAGAGACTCGCCTGAGGGGATGATCCTCAGTTCCAAAATTCTGGGAGCCCGCGGACAGAACCTTGACGCAATAGTTTTACTCGAGAGCAACGTCAATCGTTTCACCAATCGTGAGTTGGTCTTCATGGAACTCATCAGAGCTCACCGCCAAGCTGGCAATATCGACAAAGCGCGCCAATACGCGATTCTCCGCAATCTCAACAATCCGCTCAATCCGGGACCTCGCATAGAGATGCTTCACGCCTATGTCTACTCTGAGCAAGCGGAGCGCTTAAACGAAGAAATCGATAATTACTTCCAGCAATTCGGTGATGAAGAACGATCCTTGGCCCTTCTCGCAGAATTCGGCGCAAAAACCGGTAACGCAGACCTGAACCGCGAAATTTACCGGAGGGCCATCGAAAATAATTTCGATTTATCAATCTTCTCTTATTTGGTGATCGAGGCCGAAAACTCAGCTGGAAACTTTGACAGAGCACTCGACCTTACCGCCCAAATCATCGAGGAAAACCCAACCTGGCTCGATGAGCGCTCTCCAATCCTGAGTGCCCTGCGGTCGGTATCATTTTATGGCGATGGGCAAGAGGCCAAAGGATCCATCTACCTCAAAGAGTTATTGCAGAATCCCGATGTCCGCAATCAGACCTTGCTAGCCTTATCGAGCGCGCTCGAAGATTTGGGACGTCTCGATGAAGCGAGGTCTATCCTTGAAGCCGCCTATGAGCAAACGCCAGAAAATCAAGGCGCCCTTTCAGCGCTTATGCGCCTGGACATTGAACTAGGACGCATCGACGATTTGAACGACAAACTGATAAATTTGCTCTCCATGCGTCGCCCTCCATACGACCTACTCCAGCTCGCATACGACAGCCTCGGCAGCGACAAATTTATGTTCACTCCGAATCGAAATTTGGTGATCCAACAACTCTCCGAAATTTTACGTGAGCGGTCTAACAGCACTCTGCAGGAAAATCTCACTGAGAACAGCTCGTAGAATTCTGTTTTCCTAACCGTTCGCTCTCCTGACTCGGCAAACAGGCTCTTTTACAGTTTGCCAAATTCCCAACGGTTTCTTGGGTAGAGATATGTCACCCAGCCGATTTTCTTTGCTTGGATCAAGCAGCTCTGGAAACTCCGGATTTCTGGCCACAGATCATGCGAAAGTCCTCATTGATCTGGGGTTTAGTGGTCGACGCACCTCCAAATTCCTGCGCGAAATGGGAACATCTATAGATGAAATCGAAGCGATATTCCTCACCCATGAACACAGCGACCACTCCTGTGGACTCAGCGGATTAGCTAAGCACTCCCAAATACCCGTGTATGCCAATCGAGATACCGCTCGTGCAATCCAAGCAAAGCTCAATTGGCGTCCAAACTGGAAAATATTCGAGACCGGCACTACGTTCGTTTTTAAAGATTTAAAAATCTCAGCTTTCTCAGTCCCGCATGATGCGTACGACCCGGTTGGTTTTACATTTACCTGGGGTTACGACGACTTGTTCTCACCGCGGCGTAGTCTGGCCTGGGCCACTGACATGGGCTACATACCGGAAGCGGTGAAAGAGTATCTGCGCGGGGTTGACACTCTGGTCATTGAAGCCAATTACGACGAAGACTTACTCGAAAACGACATCAAACGACCCTGGTCTGTGAAACAGCGCATTCGGGGTCGGCACGGCCACCTTTCCAATCAAGATGTTATCAGACTTTTTCGCGAAATTGAGCAACCTCTCTGGAAACAGGTATTCCTCGTGCATCTGAGCCGAGATTGTAACTGCAAAGATCATGTCAAAAACATATTCTCCACCATCGCTGACTATTCGCGAAAATTCGAACTCTCCATCATCGATCCAGAGGAATTCTGCCCGAAGCCGATATTTTTTTGACACCTTAGCTCTTTTTACCCATCCACAAACGCTTTCAAACGCATACCTATGAACGAATCCCGGAGCGGCATCACCACAGTACCTTTCAAGAAGGACAAGCCTCTGCCTAATACAACACCCAGTATCAGGCAGACTAAAATAATTTTCACAATCGGTCCCGCGACCATGAGCGAAGAGGCTCTCAAAAAATTGATCCTCCAAGGAGTCGATATTTGCCGTATAAATATGGCTCACGCCTCTCATGAATGGACCCGCGAAATCTGCCAGAGAGTGCGAAAAGTCTCGAGTGAAGTCGGTCGAGAAATAGCGATTATGATGGATGTGAAGGGCCCTGAGATCCGCACCGGAAAGGTAGGTGACGAGGCCTACATACTTGAGGAAGGTGAGATCTTTGATTTTATCACGCATCCCACGGGTGAAGACCAATCCTTGGACGGTAAACGATACATCGATGTGAACTACCCGGACCTCGATAAAGACGTCGAAGTGGGAGCGACCATCTTGGTTGACAGTGGTTTGATGCGCCTGGAGGTGCTCGAGATCACTGAGGGACGCATTCGGACTAAGGTGGTCATTCCTGGTCCCCTTGGAAACAAAAGACATATCAATCTACCTGGTGTCCGCGTAAATCTGCCATCGCTTACCGAAAAAGACCATGGCGACATCACTGTCGGTATCGAAGAAGCAGTTGATTTCTTCGCACTTTCCTTCGTCCGCGAATCCTACGACCTCGATATCCTCCGCCGCACGCTGACGGACCAAGATTCCAAAGCACTCATTATAGCGAAAATCGAAGATCAACAGGCAATCAGTAATCTGGACGACATCATCGCCGCGTCTGATGGTCTCATGGTAGCGCGTGGTGACCTCGGCATCGAATGTCCATACGACGAACTCCCGATCATCCAGCACCGCGCCATAAAAACCTGTCTACGCATCGGAAGGCCCGTGATTGTCGCGACCCATATGTTAGAATCGATGATCGAGAACCCTGTTCCGACCCGAGCCGAGGTATCCGATGTATCGACAGCGGTCCTTGAAAAAGCCGACTGCATCATGCTCTCGGGCGAGACCACTACGGGCAAATACCCATTCGAATGCATCGAAGTTTTCAAACGCATTTCATTGCGCATGGAAGAAGCCAGCGACACCAACAACTTCGATGGCGTCGAGCTGAAAACTCCAAAGGCGAAAATGCTCAAATCCGCTGCACACCTCGCAAAAGATTTAGACAACTGTGCCATCGTCGTTTTCACGCGGAGTGGTTATTTGGCGAAAATTGTTTCGTCTCTGAGACCCAAAAGTCCAATTTTCGCATTCACCGACAACCGTGATCTATTCCGTTCACTGCTGATTCTCTGGGGAATCGAGCCCTTCTACATGGATTTTGATGAAAATCCAGAGACGACGATAGAGAACGCACTGGCCACGCTCAAAAAACGCCCTTGGGTATCCACCGGAGATAATATCGTGATCATCACCAACGTCCTGTCCGGAGATTATGTCATCGACTCAATTCAACTGAGACGAGCCCCATAATTTCCAATTTACGCGATTTTCTACAAGACTCTCTCGGTGCATCGGATTGTTGAAGATCCGATACTGCTGATGGGCCTACCAATTCGGCAGTTCGCCCTGCTTTTGACGATAAGCATCAAGGAGATCCTCCAAAGTGTGAATATCGAGATCTCCAACCCGCGCGTCGGGATATTGATGGGCCGTGATATTCCAGGGATCTCCATAATTATCTAAGCATTCCTGAGTCTGCGCCCACACTGCGAAAGGAACGGTTAACACCTCTCCTTCCTCCTGGGCCTTGGCCACTGCGTCATCCACCACCGCCGGTTCACAAAAAGGAAAGTTTATGTTGAAGTTTACATGAACATCCCCAGGCACCTCGCTCATGATGTGCTGAAACACCGGAACCGAGGCAACATCATCAGCACTCAGCGAAGGGTGACGCTTGAGGACTCGCGCCCCAAAATCATGAGCAACCCGCGCGATCAACTCACTCTCCGTCGATACCACGATCTCATCAAGAGACTGCGCGCGCTCCAGCATTCGAATTCCCCATCCGACCAATGGCATTCCATGGAACGGCATCAGATTCTTGTGGATCAACCGCTTACTTCCCAAGCGCGCAATAATCGAACCGACCACCCTCATAATAATTCTTTATCATATAGTCGTCGAAGCGTGAAAAAACTAAGGCCTTTTTGGAAACAGCAAAACATTAGACACGGCCCAGCATCTTAGCCGCATAACTGCAAAACGCCGGTATTCCCGAATAAAAAGGGGTTTTGTCCTGTTTGACGTGAAACGACGTCATCGGAAATGGAGACGCTTTCAAAAAGTGAAATTCCGCACCCGCACCGAGCGTAATGGCATAGGCTGCGGCGATATCCCAAACCGAAACCTTCAAATCAATCACGCCATCCAGGAAACCATTCCCGACATAAGCCCCCGCCAGTGCCGCACTGCCCAATGAGCGCACTCGATGAGTCGACAGCAGAGGCTGCAATTGTGCAAGCACCTCCACTGTCATCGGAAAATGCAGCCCAATCGTCGTCTGCCGATTCAACGTCTTGCGAATATCAGGTCTAATCTTCCTCCGCTTCTCTTTGACTCCAAAGCCTGGCCCACCTTCGATCAAGATATCGCGGGTCATATCATAGACAAAACCATAGATCGGCTCGCCCTTCCGCATCAATGCCAGCGAAATCGAACAAACTGGAAAACCATCCGCAAAATTCTTCGTACCATCAATCGGATCAATGATCCAGAAGAAGGGACAATCCAGAGACACCACTTCATCTGCCGGATTCGACTCTTCGGAACAGAAAATATCCTCTGAGAAATCTACTGAAAGCGAAGCGATCAGTTTCTCAGAAATCGCATAGTCCGCAAAGGTAACCGGGGTATCATCTTCCTTGTATTCTCGATTCACGCGGCCGAGTTGATCTCGGAAAAACGGGATTTGCTGCTCCACAGCGACCCGTCCGGCATTGATTCGATGACGAATTTCCTTGGCCCAATCGGTTCCACGCTTGCGAGTCTTGGAAGGCATAAACCCGCAACCATGAATTTTATCGAACCCTGGGGAAAGCCTAAACAAGTCAAATATAGCGGCCTATTCCTCGGCACTGATTTGGGCCAAGTCAAAATTTCCACCCAATGCCAAATGGAGATTTACGCGGTTCAGAAGATACGATGATTCCTCGGAAATTAGTTCACGACGCGCGTTGTCCGCGCGGCGCTGCGCCTCGAGGAATGAAATGAAGTCAACCAAACCACTCTGATACTGCTCCCATGAAATCGTCTCCGCATCGGTGGAGGCTTTTGCCGCGTCTCGCTGAGCTTCAATACGCTCCACAAAAAGCTCATCACTCGTCAGCCTCGACTCCACCTCAAAAAAGGCCCCAAGCACCGTTGATACATAATTGTGCCCTGCCTGCACCCACTGAGCTGTGGCCTGATCTTGCTCCGCTTCGAGCCGCCCAAAATTAAAGAGCGTCGTCCCCAAATTTCCAAAGATCGACCAAACGTTAAAATCAGGATCAGACAGATCACCGAGATCAGAACTACTCCGCCCCAAAGAACCCGTCAGGGCAAACGAAGGCAAACGGTTCTTATGAGAAAAAGCCTGGCGGTAAGCCGAAGCCTCAAGTTGCGCGGTAGCTTGAATAATGTCTGGTCGACGCTCTAAAAGCTCAGACGGCAAACCCGCCGG
>JBCCBL010000139.1:0-7602 GCA_039034055.1 Verrucomicrobiota bacterium
CATGCCATAGCTAAACATCGCAAGCGCGGCATGCAGTTCGATCCAAGGATTTCCGCCAAAGACGCGATCCTCGTAGGGATAATCCCAACTCGGGACGGCGAGCGAAATTATGTTCAATACTGAGGCAAACCCCGATACAAAAATGCCCAGCAGATTGAGCCGGTAGAATGGAAACGTGACCAAAAACAAAAACACCGCTGACCAGGTCAGAAATTGAATAATTTCCATTGGATTGCCGAGGGGGCAGCCGCCAATTTCTTTGCCTCGCACGCTGAGGGCCATGAACTGAACGATAAATGCGCCCCATAGCGCGATGTATTTAAGGGGTCGTCCGTAACGTTCGGTACGGATCAATTGCCCAAGCGAAAGTAAAAATACCCCTGTGTAGATCGCAGTGGATAAGTACAGAAGCGGCATGTCATCTGTCAGCCAATCAAGCATTAATTCAGCGGAAGATAGCTCACGAAACCTAATCCTTCAATCGGAAAGCGATAGTCTTCTATATCGGACGGTAAGCAATCCTTGCAAATTTTCGTGAGCAAGGGCAAAGCTTCGGGAAATCAATGCGCTTGAGGATACTACATTTAAATCAGGTTTTAGCCGTGTTTTGCATGACCGTTTTGATCGGATGTGGAACGACTCAAGATCATCGGCGACGTCAATACAGTCGTGGTTTTCAATCGCTCAGTCGAGATGAGCAATCGCTCGCTTCGGAAGGAAAGGTAGCTCTCGGGATGCCGCCTCTCGCAGTGTATATAGCGATGGGAGCCCCTTTGAAGAATGGCAATGATATGTCGATGCCGGTGGTTCCCCAGCAAGGCATGGATCGGTGGCATTATCGAGGCACTCTGGAAAAACGCAACGAGAGCCACGAGCCCAACTGGATACGCTTTCTATCGCGGTTTGAGGGCGTCGTTGCGCGACCCGCGGACGTAAATTACCTGGTCGTTGAGTTTACTAATGGTCGCGTGGCCAAATTGTGGCTGATGAGTCGAGAATACGAGGTCCTTGAGATTTGGCGTTAAATAGCGTCGCCTGTTTTTATATTTCTTAGGAGATAATCTCTAGCTCGTAGCTTCCCGGAGTTAGCGCGCCATCCGACAAAATACGGGCGCGTAACCCCCCTTTGCCGCGAAGAAATTTTTCAGCTCCTTCCGCGACCGCGTAGTCCATCCAATAACAAGGTCGACACTCTTCGACGCCCTGAAACCTTAATGCACCGAGCGCAAAGGTGCGCCCAATCAAGGTATTGAGGTCGATGCCATATGTGATGATGTTTCTACGAAATTTCGCGGGATTAATATCCGTCAATTGAAGTTCTTTTTCGAGAACACCGATCTGTTCGCGTTCGAGAAAAGTGATTTGCCCCTTGTAATCTGATTTGTATCCAAAAAACCGATCACCAACTAGGCCTTGTCCTGCTTTGCACTGGACACTTTCGCATTTGATGGCCAAATTTTGGCCCGGCTCTTTCCCGTGGTGACCTAAAAAATTGTGCCCGTCCGAGATGTAGCATGCTTCGATTTCAATAGTCTGAGCGGATACGTTCTGAGTCATGATGAGTCTCCTTGAGGATTGTTTTGTTTTAAGTAGTTTTGTGCTTGTTCACATTGTTCGCGTGTGTTGCAAGCGTTTAGCCATGAAAGATCGGTGGGCTTCTTGAGTAGAGTCTCTATCTGCTCTAAAAATCTCTTGGGGCTTCGCTGTCCTGCTGCATAAGCTTCAGAGGCTTTCAGGCATGCTTCGGGTGAAAGAAGTGCTAATTGCGGATCCGGGAACGCCGAGCCCGCAGCGAAATACGCTGCGGCATCAAAGGTCGAATGTTGATTTTCAAGGTCTCGTATGAGATCGGATATGGCTTTTTTTGTAATGAATGGAATATCACAGGTGAGGATAATCCAATAGCTCCTGGACTTGATTCGATGCAGCCTCGACCATGGATGGAAGGGGCCTGGGGACCATTCATTGTCGATCACCGCAGTGGCGCTCGTTCCGGTATTCCAAGGCTGACTTTCATTCTTTGAAACGAAGATTTTATGACAAAAGTGTTTCAGTAGCTCGGTACACCACTGCCATTGAGGGATGCCGTGGTAATTTATGAGGGCCTTGTCGGATCCCATGCGTTCAGACCCTCCTCCGGCAAGGACGATGCCATGATAGGAGAGTTGAGGCGATGTATTCATTGAAATACGACGACGTCGGGAGTGATGCGTTGTCTGCAGCAATCGTGTGCAAGTCCGATGAAAGTCTCTTCGAGTAGATTGAGTTGTCGTCCATGTAGCGAGAGGATCCCCCAACTGCGGTCGATGTTGCCATAGGGTGTTGGGATGGTGTCGATCGTCCCATCTCGCGTTTCTTGGCTGAGTACCCACTCTGGAAGCAGCGCGACGCCTTGACCGATTTTCACGAGTTCCTTGATGGTCGAAACGTTGCCAATTTCGGTGAAATTGCGGATGTTTACCCCATGTTCTCGGAAGAAATTTAGCATCTTGCGATGGGTAAAACTTGATTGGGCATAACAGAGAAAGGAACTGCTTTCGATGTCGCGCCGATTCAATCGTTTGCGCTCGAGCCACGGGTGGTTGGGCATTACCGCGAAGACGAGATGATCATTAAAGACGCGCTGGAAGAAGAAGTCTTTGTCGGCTGGGCCGCTCTCTAGTGAAATCGCCAAATCGATATCGTTTTTCAGAAGGAGGGCTGGAATTGCCGGAGAATCAGCTGCGGTGAGGCGAATTTCGCACTGCGGAAAACTCTCTTTGAATTCTCTGAGAATCTCCGGGACTAAGTATTCACAGATCGAAGCTGGGGCGGCGATGCGCAACCTGCCGACTCCCCAACTGTTGCGGTTTCTAAGACGCTCTCGGGATGAATTCATCAGGTTGAGAATCTGAGTCGCGGGTCCCAGTAAGGATTCTCCCTGAACAGAGAGGAAGACTTTTTTCCCGATGCGCTCGAAGAGCTTACAGCCGAGATCCTCCTCGATGGATTTGATGGAGTGACTGATTGCCGACTGGGTGAGGTTTAGCGATTTTGCGGCTTGGGTGAAGTTTCGTGTTTCCGCAAGGGTTACAAAATTCACCAACTGGCGACTGTCTATTGGATGAAAGTTCTGCATGGAGTGCGGGCGTAATTGGTTCGTAGTTTGCTAGGCGTTTCAATCAATCAATACCGCTCATGGATTAGATTAATTACGACAAATTTGAAGACTTTTCTCAACATTGGATATATTCAGTTATGTGATGCGGCACCCATCATCATGGCTGGCGAGCTGGGATATTATAAAGACGAGGGCGTGTGCGTGAATTTGACGCGTGAAGTCGGATGGGCCTCAATCATCAACAAGCTGGTCATGGGCCAGCTTGACTGTGCTCACGCACTTGGTTCGGCTCCATTGGCTGCGACTATCGGAATGAACAATCGCCCGGTACCCTGCGGAACGGCACTGGTTCTGAATTCTGGGGGGAACGGGATCACCTTATCCAAAGCTGTGTGGGAGCGTGGAGTCAGCAATGCCGAGGATTTTCGGGCGGAGGTACGCTCGTCTAGATGGTCTCGCACCTACACGCTTGGTGTGGTTAGCCCGATCTCGACTCATCGTTACATCCTTTCGAAGTGGCTGGACTCCTGCAAACTCCGGGAAGGAGAGGATGTGCAGATCGTCACAATCCCGCCCGGCCAGGCGATGCGCAACTTGGCTGCAGGGACCTTGGATGGCTTTTGTGTCGGAGACCCTTGGCATTCTCTGGCAGTCAAGCAAGGGATCGGCTGGACAGTGGCGCTCGGAGAGGAATTAGTTCCAGGAGCTGCTGAAAAGGTACTGATGGTCCGCCAGGAGTTTGCGGAAAAACGTGTTGAAGAACACCATGCGGTGATTCGAGCGATTGTTCGAGCCTGCGAATATTGCCAGAGTCCAGAAAATGCCAAGCATGTCGGAAGCACGCTGTCCAAGCGGTCCTACGTCAACGTGGATGCTACTGTTTTGTCCAATATTTTCCAGGGAAAGTATAAATTTGGGAGTACACGGGAGCGCGTAGATGACTCGTTGATCAATTTCTACCATCCAAAGGTAAATAGGCCTGCCGAGGTTCATGCGAAGTGGTTTCGCGATGTTTTAATTGAGTCACCGCAACAACAGTTTGAAGAAATTATAAAAAACGTCCCCCTCAAGGAAGTGTTTTGGGAATCTATTTACGATGCGGCCTTGAGCTAAATCCTGCATCATTACTGGGTTTTCAGAGGGGTGCTAAATTATTAGGCGTGAGATTTGAGCTATTTGATTAATTCTGCTCATAGATGTTTTGATGAATGGAATTCATTCAATAGATGAAATAGATCGAATGTATTTATTTGATCAATTGGCATAAATGGCACTGCTGGAGCTAAAGTTGGCATAATCGCGGACGGAGCATTTCCGCGAACTATAACTGCAACCAAGAACTAGACATTATATGAAAACATCTAAATTCTGTGTATTCGGAATGGCGCTGGCCTCGGCCACTTCCGTTCCCGCTCAGTCAATCACTGAATTCTTTACCGATGGGACTTTTGGCTTCGGATTACGTGCTCGTTACGAGTATGCTGACATCGATGGAGCCAGTGAATCCAACGCGCTTACGCTAAAAACCAACATCAGCTACAAGTTTGCCGAACAAAACGGTGTGGGTGGCTTTGTAGACATTGCCGATGTATCCGCTTTAGACTACGGTGAGTATAATGCAGCTGGCCTGAATGGTGTTCCTGGGTCGGTTATTGCTGATCCTGAGACCACTGAAGTGAAGCAAGCATATCTTTCATATGCAGCGGAAGGTGCGACGTTCAAGTTGGGTCGCCAACGCATCATTTATGACGGCGCTCGCCACGTGGGTAATGTAGGATGGCGTCAAGATGAGCAGACTTACGATGCATTCAGCGCTAGCTATAAGTCTGGAGCATTCACAGCGGATTACGCATACATCTGGGAAGTAAATCGTATTTTCGCGGAAGCTCGTGATGCTGACTCCGAAACACATCTTCTAAATGCGAGTTACACGGTCGAAGGCCACAAATTTGGTGGATTTGCTTATATTTATGATTTCGAGGAAGGAATCACTCTAGACGCAGAGACTTACGGAATCTACGCCAAGGGTAAGTTTCCTGTGGGCGAGACTTCGGTTGGGTATTATGCAGAGTATGCCATTCAGGACAACGATGCTGGTGAAGACACTGATTATCTCCACCTCGTAGCAGATGTTGCAGTAGCTGGTTTCACCTTCGGAGCTGGATACGAAGTGTTGGGTGCCGAGGACGGAACACGTTTCCTCACTCCGCTCGCGACTGCTCACAAGTTCAATGGTTGGGCGGACACCTACCTCAATAATGGTGGACCTGAAGGCCTCGAAGACATCTACTTCTTCATCAAGGGTAAAATTGCTGGGACAGCTCCTTTCACAGTCGCTTACCACATCTTCGACTCTAACGATGGCAGCGCCAACGAAGGTGAAGAACTCGACGCAAGCGTCGCTTACAAATTCAACAAGAACTTCACAGGTCTACTCAAGACTGCCTACTATAACGGTGACACGATTGCTGACAGAACTCGTTTCTGGGCACAACTCCAGTTCACTTACTAAGATCTGATTTATTGGGAGTCCCTATCACTTCGCGGGGCTCCCTTTTCATTTTCTCTCCTAATCTCTTCTCCTATGAAAGATCTCACTAAAAAAATGCTCGGCATCGTCGCTGGTGGACTTGTTTCAGCCAGCACACTAACCGCTGAATTGCTCGACCTTGAAAAAGACGAGCTGAAATTCGGCTTCATTAAGCTGACAGATTGCGCTCCAATCGTCATCGCCAAGGAAAAGGGCTTCTTTGAAGACGAAGGTCTTCAAGTGGAAGTCATCGCCCAGCCAAACTGGAAGCAGCTCCTCGACAACGTCATCAATGGTGAACTCGACGGTGCGCATATGCTCTCTGGTCAGCCTATTGCTGCGACCATCGGATTCGGAACGAAGGCTCACATCGTAACGCCTTACACGCTGGATTTGAATGGTAACGGAATCACTGTTTCCAACGATATCTGGAAGCAAATGCAGGAAAATGATCCAGCACTGGACACGGATACGCCAGCGCACCCGATCACTGCGGACGCGCTCAAGCCGATTGTTGAGGCAGCAAAGGACGAAGGTAAACTCCTCCCTATGGGCATGGTTTTCCCGGTATCGACTCACAACTACGAAATTCGCTACTGGCTCGCAGCTGCCGGTATCAATCCCGGAATGTATACTTCGACTGACATCAAGGGCTTCACCGGCGGTGATATCGAGCTGTCAACGACTCCTCCCCCACAAATGCCTGCGACTCTCGAGTCTGGTAAGAACGTAGCCTACTGTGTGGGTGAGCCTTGGAACCAGCAAGCAGTTGCAAAAGGTATTGGTGTTCCTGTGACCACAAACTACGACATCTGGAAGAATAACCCAGAGAAAGTATTCGGTGTCACCAAGAAATGGGCTGATGAAAACCCCAACACTTTGATTGCTGTAACTAAGGCTCTCATCCGTGCAGGAAAATGGCTCGACGCTACGGACGCAGATGGCAACCTCATCAACCGTGAAGAAGCCGTTGGTTTCCTTTCACAAAAGAACTACGTAGGCGCTGACCGCGACGTGCTTATGAACTCTATGACCGGTTACTTCTTCTTTCAGAAGACTGACAAACGTGCGATGCCTGACTTCAACGTATTCTTTAAGTATCAGGCTTCATACCCATGGTATTCAGACGGTGTTTGGTTCCTCACTCAAATGCGTCGCTGGGGTCAAATCACAGAGCCTAAGTCAGCTGATTGGTATCACGACGTAGCAAAGTCTGTTTACCTGCCAGACGTCTATCTGGCGGCCGCAGGCCACCTCATCGAAGAAGGTCATATCACTGATGAAGAAGTACCTTCATTCGAAGACGGCGACAAGTGGGCTGGCTATAAGCCGAAGACACCTGCTTCTGACTTCATCGATAACATTCCATACGACGGTAGAGACCCTATCGGTTACCTGAATTCACACACAATCGGTAACAAGGACGAGATGTAATGTGTCGTAGGGCACCACGAGCCCTACAGTATTTCGTGTAGTGGTATCAGCCCCTTGTTCGCTTATGCGGCTTGGGGCTTTTTGGGCAGAACATCAAAATTATCTCCACCTTTATAACCTTCTAGATCATGGCTGAGAAAAGCTCAGACGAAATTAAATACCGCATTTTGCGCTTTATCGATGTAACCGGATTCACGGTATTCGATCCAATGGTACGTCTCGCTTTCGGGGAAGATCCCCAGAAGCAAATTAAGCACATTGTCCAATTCTTCATCATCCCTATTATATTTCTGTGCGCCTGCGTATGGTTATGGTGGGTAGTGGCTCCAAATCACAAGACCAAATCTGGCGAGGTGCCTACCCCGGATATCATCGTTCAATCCGCGGTCATCAATGATACATTCAGTGATCGCGAAAAGACGAAAGAATCCGACTTCCTTCTCGTCGGCGAAGAGCGTGTGGCGGCCCTCGCGGAGGTCGAGAGTATGATCATGGAGAATGAAACCATTCTTGAAGAACTCAAAACGGCACTTGCCGG
>JBCCBL010000140.1:0-7537 GCA_039034055.1 Verrucomicrobiota bacterium
GATAAGCCGATTGCTCGCGCGATGAGTTCTTTACCGGTTCCGGAGGGACCGGTGATGAGGGTGATGATGTCACCCATGCGATCATAGAGGCGCGTCTGGTAACGATAAAAATCGTGGGTAAAAATCGATTCCCAGGTTCTCTCGCGCAGGGCTCGTATTTGCTTGGAGGTGCCAAAGATTCCCTGATGGATATGATAGAAGGCACGGCGTACTTGAAAAAACACTGCGATCAAGTGCGGATTTTGGAGCGTCGGTTGGTGAGTAACACCGGGAGGCTCTAGGAAATGATCGATATCCTCCGAAAGCTTCAATAAAAAGGGAGCCCGCGTGCGACCATTTCCCCGCGCATGCGCTTTCTGTATGTAATCGTCGAAGGCCCCTGCATATTTATGAAATACAAAAAACCAAACGCCTTGTTCGTAGAGTTCAAAGTCGTTTTGGGAAAGACCGAGGCGCCGTTGGATCATGCGCTCACGGATATTTTTGAGCGTGATTTGTAGGCTGTCCTGAATTGTTGAAAGGTTGGGGCTGAAGCTGGATGACTGCTGGAAACTGCGTGCGCCGAGGATTAGCGGATCGTTGACGATATTTTGCTCAAGCTCGGCCCGTTTGCCGGAAAATGGATTGCAATATATGAGGCTTGCTACGGACTTCAGGAAGCTCTTCTCTGCCGGTCTGATTTGGGTGTGGTTCTCTGGCATGACAGAATCGCGCTAAGCGGAATGACGCTCGCATTGACGGAATGCGTAATGATAAGAACATAAAATGTAAATCATTCGATGATCACACTGCATCAAATTTCGCTTCGTTTTGGCCCTAAGGTCATCCTTTCCGCAGCTCAGGGAGAAATTTTGAAGGGCGACCGGATAGGTCTGGTCGGACGGAATGGCTCAGGTAAATCGACACTCTTTAAAATTCTCCTCGGGATGCAATCGCTGGATGAAGGCGAGTTGTTGCTCGCAAAGCGGGTATCCTTGGGCTATTTACCTCAGGATGGCATTGAAGAGCATGGGAAGACTCTCCTTGAAGCGGCTCGTGAGGCATTCCCGAAAGTTCTTCAATTAGAGGGCGCGTTGGATCGAATTAATGAATCAATCGCATCGGCCGGATCCGACCAGCTCAAGCTTGAGAAGCTTTTGGAAGAAGCGGGCGAGATTGAACATGCTCTCGAAGATCTGGATGCCCATTCGTTGCGTGCGCGCATTGAGAAAGTCTTCGCCGGATTGGGATTTGAATCGGCGGACATGAATCGTCCGACTGATGAGTTTTCGGGAGGTTGGCAAATGCGTATAGCTCTGGGGAAGCTTCTCCTTCGCAATCCTTCATTACTCCTGCTGGATGAGCCCACTAATCATTTAGATATCCTCTCTCAGCGCTGGCTTGAAAAGTTCCTGGTCAATTATGAGGGCGCACTGTTGATCATTTCGCATGATCGATCCTTCCTCAACGCCATTACTAATCGGACTTGGATTATGTCGCGGGGGCGTCTGGAGCGATTTCAAGGATCTCTGAAGACGGCGATGGCCGAGCGCGAACGTATTGAGAGTCAGCGTGAATTAGCGCAGGTAAAACAGCAGAGGGAGATCGAGCGCCAAGAGGCGTTCATTGATCGTTTTCGATACAAGGCAAGTAAGGCGAATCAGGTTCAGAGCCGTATCAAAGCTTTGAATAAAATCGAGCGGATCGAGGTCGATGCCGATGAAGATACCGTTCATTTTTCCTTCCCAGCGCCACCGCGCAATAGCCCGAATCCGATCATTCTAAATAAGGTCAATAAGTCGTATGGAAATCATGTGATCTTTCGCGACTTGGATCTTCGAATTCATGACGGTGATCGTATAGCGATCGTGGGTCCCAATGGTGCCGGAAAGTCCACGCTGGTTCGCATCCTCGGGGGCGACGAGCCATTTCAAGATGGAGATCGTATCCTTGGAATGAATACAGAACTCACACTTTTTGCTCAGCACCAGACGGCAGCCTTGGATTTGGAGCTGACTGCATTGCAGACGATTGAAACAGCCTCTCGTGTAAATGTTGGAACAAAGATCGATCCTCGATCTCTCTTGGGGGCATTTTTATTTAAGGGCGATGATGTTTTTAAACTCGTGAAAGTATTGTCGGGAGGGGAGCGCAATCGATTAGCGATGGCTAAGATGCTCATGCGTTCGGCAAATACAATTATTTTGGACGAGCCTACGAACCACCTGGATCTCGAGAGCAAGTTGGTCCTCCAAGAAGCTTTGATTGGATTTCCTGGTACTTTGATTCTGGTCAGCCATGATCGTGATTTTCTAGACCCGGTAGTCACAAAGGTGCTTGAAGTGACACCAGGTAAGGTGAGGATGTTGACTGGAAACGTATCCGATTATGTAAAACAACTTGATGCGTTGGAAGCAGATTTGTCGCGGGTTCAACTCGAGCAAACTGGAGCGTCAGAGAGAAAAGAGAGTCGGGACATGCTGGATACGCTTTCGGCTAAGGAGCGTCGACGTTTGATGGCGCAAATGAGGCAAAAAATGGCGCCGCTTAAGAAAAAACATCAAGCGCTTGAGCAAAAGATAAGTGAGGCCCAAGAGGACATCGCTAAACGTGAAGTGGAGATGATGGATCCGGAATGGTTCAACCAAGGCGAGGTCACGGCAAATGGGATGAGAGATCTGGATTCTTTAAAACGTCAGCTCGAACGCTGGGAGACTGAATGGTTGGAGCTTGAAGAGACGATTTCTGAAAGCGAATCTAAGTTGCTTGGTGGACAGCCATCGAACTAGCTCTCGGAATCTTTGATTGGCGTAGCGTCCAAAGGAGGCGAAATACCTAGGCTAAATGCCGAGTTCCATCTGCCGGTCAGCGAAGGGGACTTCCATTACAATTTCTGGGATACTCACCCATATTGGAGTGCCATCAAGATCTTCGCCTCGAAATACTCCTGAGGCTCGGGTATCTCCATCGGTCATGTGGTAACTATTGTAGGAAAAACTCTCACCTTGCGCGAGCGTTCTGCTAGCTCCTTCGATATGTGGACTGTCGAAAATTTCTGTCCGCCGGGATGGGCCGGTGATCATCCAGCGCCTATTTTTCAAAACAACGGTTCGATCCGACAAATTCCGTATCGTAATGTAGTAAATAAATGCGTGGGGCTTTCCAGACTCTTTGAGTAGGCTTTTGTCGTGGTGGTAAATCAGGTCATTTACAAAAACGCGAAGACCTTCCAATTGAACTGATTTTACCTGGGCCACCCCCATACTTGTTCACAAGGTTAGCAGGTAGATGGCCAGTATTGAAGCGAAAAATGTGTGCACGTGGACACTTATTCACAAATGTTTGGCTCGTTGTGAATATCCGGCCGTCTGGATTTTTGCAATGTGCTCTAAAGGCCTCTGAAGATGTACCAAACCCCAAGCGAAAATGCGGAGACCAAAGCGATGTAGAGTAGTATTTGGAGCCAACCGATCGGGTGCGTGTGCTCATCGTCGACATCCTCGGAAGGTTCGGACCCTTCACTCATGAGCTTAGCTCGAGGGTGTCGAGTGTCTGTGGATCGAGAACTTCGGTATCCGGGATGGTGTGCTTAAGGGTATTTCGAAACCACTCGCGAGCTTCGGGATCCCCATGTGTCAGGATTATACGCTTTGGAGTCACGGCGGAGGCGAATTCGACGAGTTCGTTGCGCTCCGCGTGTCCACTGAGGTCGTAGCGTCGAATCTCAGCATACAACTGCGCTTTGTAATCAAGCAATTCAAATAAGTATTCCTCACCGGTCTCCATCTGAAGCATCGCTCCCCCGGGTGTATCAGGATCGCAATATCCGATAAATTGGATCATATTTTTTGGATCGTGTAGGAGCCCGGAAGCCATTCGGTAAGAGGGTGTGTGTTCGACCAGCATGCCGCTGCTCAGAAGCATCAGCGTTGGGGAGCTTGGCTGCTTGCCGCGGCACCAATTCCAATCGGGTGGGCGGACTTTTAATTGCTTCACCGTTTTCCGAGAAAATTCTAAGCCTCCCACCCGTTTGGCGATCTGATCGAAGTAATCAACCAGGTCCATGCCCAATCCTGAGCAATAGATCGGGATGTCTTTCAACCACGGCTCATGGCGTCGCGCGGCGACACGAGTCAGCATTTCCTGCATACGCCCGAGGGCGAAAACCGGAATGAGGACGTTGCCTCCGCGCCGGAAAGTCATACGCATATCCTCGAAAAGTGCGTCCCACTCCTCATTGCGGTCGGCGGAGGCTTTGGGTTCGGTGGCTCCGCGGGTCGTTTCAGTGATGAGGGTATCAACCGCCTCGATTGGAAACTGAGCCCCCGGCAGCGTCAGGTTGTCACGGAAAAGGCAGTCTCCGGTCACGAAAATAGACTCCCCGGAACACTCAATGCGGATGCCGGCCGCTCCTGCAACATGACCCGCCGGATAGAGCGTGATCGATAATTCTGGCCCATGGGTATCTATACAAAAGGCGCGCTCGAAAGCTAATCCGAGAATGCGATCATCAAGGGCTTCGATTTCTTTGAAGGTGTAGAAAGGATAGTCGTTATTGCCCGACTCTTCGCGCTTCCGGTTCATCACGTTGACTGAGTTGCGGAGCATTCTTGGAGCGAGGAGTGCGCTCGCTCGAGTCATCAAAATGTGGGCATCTGGAAAGTAGCGCGCGGCGACTGGGATCGAGCCTACATGGTCGAGATGGCAATGGGTCAGAAGGATGCAATCGACTTGCCGATCTCGAATTTTGTCGAGACGAGGCAAGGATGCTTTGCCTTCCAGCTTGGGATGAATGCCTGAGTCGATGAGCAAGGTGTATGGGCCGATTTCCAACAGAGTCGCGCTGGACCCGATGCCGCCTTGTTCATTCAAATCAGTAAATTGCATAAACGGCCTAGCAAATGACCCCATCTCGTATAGTCAAGGGCTGTCACTGAGCGCTTTGGTGCGATTATCAGTTTTTCCCGGCACCGTAATAGATTCGAAAGAGCTGATCGCTCAAGGCGACGGCTTTTTTCTCCGACCAGAATCGTGCCAAGCGATAAGCGGCGACGATGCGAATCACTAGCCAGAATCGGGCGTTCAGCTTTCCTTGTTTCCACTTGTCCGCGCGAACGATTCCCTCCTGGCCGAGATAGGCGAAGTGCCCTCGGTGCATGAGGCGAAGGCTCAGCTCGACATCCTCCATCAAAGCTTGTTGGGGCATCGCGCCGACTGGGAAACGAGACAGATTGATAAAATGAATCTGATCTCCAAAACCGGTGCCTCCGAGCGTGGCGCGCATTTCGTTGAGCGTCTCAATGAAGGTCAGAAAAAAGGTCTGCCGATCGAAGCGTTGACCGAGGACTCCGCCGACGAGTTTGGTATTTTGAGTTTGAGCCAGCTCGATCTGTTCGATTGCAGTGCGCGGAAGCAGGGAATCGGCGTGCAAAATGACTACGGTTTCATGCCGGGTGGCGGCGACTCCGGTGGCGATTTGAAATCCGCGTCCGCGTCTGCTGTCGATCACTCGGGCGTGGTGTGCTTGAGCAATGTTTCGCGTGTCATCCTCTGAATGCGCGTCGGCGATAACGACCTCGCTGATCGAAATTGTGCTGTTGTGTAGGCTCGCTAATGCATCGGGAAGCACTCCCGCTGCATTCAAAGTCGGGATTACCACACTCACCCCTTTTTCTCGGGCACGTTCTGCATCATTCGGAAATTTCTTTTTAAACCAAAAGCGAGCCTCATAGATGCCACAACATATAAGAGGTCCCCAAATATAGAAGCTTTCCGCGGAGCTGAGATCCCATAGACCTGTCTCATTGGCTCGTTTCCAGACCAAGAAATAGGCCGCTTGGGACACACTGAAGGAGAGCCACGAAAGCTGCGGACGGATGGCCATGACCGGGAGTAACCAGGTGAGATACCAGAAATGGAAAGTTGGGCTTAGAATCAGGAGTGCGCCACAAAGCCAGAGCCAGTTGATCTCCCATTCGGCCTTGCGACCCAACAGAAAACGCCCAGCTAAAATCAGGGCGAGGATCGCATAGACAATCTGGTTCGCTTTTTCGCGTCGATCAAACCAATCGTGAAGCTTGTCATGGACCAGTCCGTTGAAACTGCGATCAGACCCGAAAGCGATGATCCCTTCAAGGATGGTCGGAAGGTCGTTCAAGAATGGAAGGGCTAGTAGGAGACCGGCGAAGCCTCCGCTGACAATTGCTTTCCATCCTCCACGCGCCAAGAGAAATGGAATTCCTAATACAGCAATCACTTTAATGTGGACTGCGCAGGCAAGAGCAATACCTGCAGCGATCACCCGCTTTTCATGCAGGAGCACGGCAGTCGCAACGAGGGCGATGACCATCAAGACATCGAAATGGCCCTCACCGGCAAAAGAGACCAATACTACTGGATTAAAGGCATACAGCCCAACCCAGCGCTTCGGGGCATGGTATTTTTTTTGTAATTTAAAAATGAGGGCAATTACCCCAAGATCGACCAGAATAAAGCCTACTTTGAAAAACCACGGTTCCGCACATATTTTGCTGAAAAGTGCAAAGATCATCATGGCCAAGGGCGGGTAAGCGGTCAGCTTATCCTTGTTATTCATTTTCTCCCATAACTCATCTCGGAAGGCTTCAAACACCGGCGAGTCTGCGGTGGCCTGATACGGAGAAATTCCGGTTGCGAAGCGCTCGCCCTCCCAGACGTATCGATAGACATCATCAGAGGGCGCGGTGGGGATCAGGCACAGCCGCAGCAATATCGATAGCGCGAAAATAAGCAGGACCTCTTGTCTGCCCTTCAGTCCATTCGGCCAAACGAAAACCAAGGCAAACATACAAGCTCCCAGCAGAGCAAAGATGACGACACGTGCGATGGGCGAGGCGTCGAAGGTCGGGGTCACCCAAGCGTAGAGGGTGCATAAGCCAATCGCTCCGAGTGCGCATGCAATCCAGACTACCGAGCGAGGCTGTCGAAAGAGAGGGTCTGAATTGCTAGATTTCATTGCGTTACACGCCTTAGCAATCCGGCCGCCAAAGCACATTTCTCTCTGTTAAGCAAGGTAGGGCCCGGAGACGGTTTGAAGGATTAGAGCGGAGGGGCTGTTTCCACGGCCTTTTCCGAGGCGTTTTACGGGAGTCCATTTGGGATGTGAGAGGGTCATGGCCATCGGTAATTCCCAGATTGCTAAGCCATGGGCCGACCACAGTGAGGTCTTCTCCATCAGCTCAGGCGCGACTTCTTGCAAAATAGGGTAGGGCGGATCGATGAAGATGAGATCAAAAGTTCCGGGCGAAAGCGTGATTCCAAGGACGTCCTTGTTGAGGATCTGTGTCCCGATTTGTCCATCCATTGCGCGCTGAACGGCCTGAATATTCTTGCGGATGATCTCGACCGTCCCTCGGTGCTTTTCAACAAAAGTGACCTCGGCGGCCCCTCGGCTCAGGGCTTCTAGACCGTAAGCTCCGGTGCCTGCAAACAGATCCAGACAACGCGCACCTTCGACGCTATCTCCAAGGCTCGAAAATATACGTTCGCGCATCTGATCGGTCGCCGGTCGGGTAGCGGA
>JBCCBL010000141.1:0-7516 GCA_039034055.1 Verrucomicrobiota bacterium
CTTCCTCATCCCCCTGTTCCCAAGCGACATACCCTGATAGATCGACAAAGAGCCATTCCTCTAAATTCCAATCATATCGAATAGTCTTCGTTTCCACAAAATCCGAAACACTCCCCAAGCGCCGTACCGAAGTGAATCCAAGCGAGTGGTCAAAGAATGCATTCAAGGTATGACTCACGGTGATGTTGTAAGAAAAGGAATCCGAATCTCGAGATGCAGCAACACCGGGAACTGCCGAAACCTCGGAGAACCCCCAGTTCACTCCGCCATACAGCGATATGAACGGCGTCAGAACGGCATTCGAAAACACCCCAAAATTAAGCGAATCAATATCTCCCTTAATCGCGGATTCATAATCCAGGGTGCTCACGCCTCCTCCAACACCCGCCGTCAGGGTTGAAAATATCCGGCGACTCACTGTGCCAGAAATGCTGTATTCAACGTAATCCAAAAAATCAAAGTCGTCCTCAAACGAAATGGCATCCCGGCGGTAAATCTGCGCCGAGGTCTGCAAAAAATTGAGATCATAGCTGATCTGAGCCCCCAGCGTATTGGTCAGGATGCCATAATCCGTCGAATTGAAAATCAACTCGCCAGTCTCAGCATCGACCCCAATCGAATCAGTAGCATCCGTCGAATACGTAACGCGATCAAAGAGCCGAATGTAGGCCTCGCCGATCAAAATAATCGTATCGATCTCGGTCTCCGGAGTCAGATCGAACACCGAACCACTGGAGCCCAACTCAGGATTGTTAAGATAATAGCGATACTTCAATCCAATCCCAAACCTTAGGGTATTAAAATCAGAATAAGCCCAGCTTCCCCCTGCGCTGATTCCAGGAGAAATAATAAAGTCGCTGATTTCATTCTCCTCAGACGCGGTGATATTTGTGTTGTATTCAAGGGAAATCGCGGCCTCGAGATCAAAAAAAAGCTCTCCGAAACGAATATCGTAATCACGACTCGGCGCAGACTGGAGCGGCACCCAGGGTGCATAGGCAAGAGACTGCGCCCATCCCCAATTCACCAACATCGCAACCCCAAGCCCGGCGAGCCCAGCCTTTGTCAGAATAAAATTCATTGCCAAGAAAGAACTATCTCTTGCGCCGAAACTCATCGGCCGGCCCCGGCACACAGTCCCTCAACCGGCGCATTTTGCTAAAACCACAGAAAATGGGTAAGAGGTATAAACGAAAGCGCATAGAAGCCGTTACGCAAAAGTTCGATCAGTTTCAAAAAACCTATTTCAGCCCCCGTTTAAATGTGAATATCTGATATTCCATTACTAACTATCGGTCTTTCCATGATGACTAAACATATAAATGTCTTTTTCATTACAAGCCTGATTTTAGGCCGCTCAATACTTGCTGACGAGCCACCTACCACCGTGCTTCGCGAAAGGCCACCAGTCACGGTCGAAAAGAAACGCGATCTCCCGAAAAATCTCGCACGTTGGCACATGGGAACGACCTTAATCGAGACCATCAATAAAGGGAACCAACCTGACACCGAATGGGCCCTGCCATCCGGCCCCAAACAAGCCTTCGGAGGGCTCCTGAGCGACGACGAAACCGATTCACTGAAATTGGAAACCGGGCGATACGCTTACATTATAAATTTTCAAGCTCCCGAGTTGCTCGACCGCTTCTTTACCAAAAGCTTTGGTGGAGTCGGAAAAATAAAAATATTAGGCTCCACAAGCCTTCAGGAACTCAACTCAGAAAAATGGACCTCTCTAGGCCGAAGACAAAAGATAGCCCCGGGAGAATTCCTCGAAATCCGCTTCCCTCCCACCGAAGCCCAATATGTCGCGGTGGTGTATGACGTGATCCAAGCCGGCGAATTCGGTAGCCTCGGCTTCCTTGGCGAACTCAGCGTCGCTGAAACCCGCCTCCCATCCCGACTTGAAAACCAAAACTTCGCCCAAAAAACCGAAGAGATCGATAACGCTTTTAGCTACGATTTTGCAACGGCCTATTCCGGCACTTCGATACCTTTTTCCACCGAAGACTCCACGGAAACGACTGTCGAAAACATCATCGATGATGACTTCCGAACTTACTACGACATGAAGTCATCGAACCGCCCAAGCGCGATGCTCATCGACTTGAACGAGACTACCTTCATCAACCACATATCGTTATTAATAGAAGCGCAAGCTGGCACCGTGGAATTCTATTTCCTGGACCGCTTGCCCGGTGAAGACTCTGAGGAAAGCACTGCCTTCAATTCCAGTGAAACTCCCAGAAATCCAATTTTCGTCAAAGAATACTGGCTGGACGCCTTACAGCGCCCAGTCCTCCTCGCACAGTCGACAAAACTTGTTGAAATAGCACAAAATTCCGACCGTCAAATGAGAGAAATTGTCCTCGATGAAGGCTACTTCGATAGCCTAGATGTGCGATACGTCGAAGAAATTCAAGAAGGGCAAGACCGCATCAACATCCCAGTCGACAATCAAAACTCAAGATATGTCCTCATGAGATGGATACCCGTCACTCCAAAACCAGATGGTAGTGAAGTTTCTATGCGCATTTACGAAATCAGTGTATTTGGTCCGATGCCTGCCGACGAAACTTTCGTCGAACGAGGCCTCACCCTGGACGACATTGCCCCAGCAGCAGGAGGAGACGTCGCGACCGCTGCTGAGGCGATTCAACCCGGCATTCCCCAGGATTCATCGGCTCCTCCAAACAACCCAGCAATCGAGGAACCGCTGGTCCCGACCATCAACGCTGTCAGCCCATAGCAAACCTTTCAATCGGCTTGAATAGAAAACCTGGGAATCAAAATCGGTGTATTCTATAAAAAATTACAAAAACTAGGATTTTCTAAGAGAGTGTCTGGGACTCTGATTCAGGGAGTCCGCACCCACCTCCTCCCGGTGTTTCAACTTCCAATGCATCGCCCGTACGAAATTCCTGACTGAACAGACCATCTAATTTTTTATATTCACCAGACCGGATCATAAACTGTCGTCCCGCCTCTCCAGTTTCGCCGCCCTTTAAACCACGCCCTCCCTGCAAACGACTCAATGCCAAAAGCGAAACCGTCATCGGTTTTAGAAAACGGATAGTCCTGCGGATGCCATTCCCACCCACATACCGACCCCGTCCCCCCGAGGCCTCGCGAATTTCAAATTTTTCAAGAACCACCGGGTAGCGTTCTTCAAGAATCTCTAGATCTGTGATCGCGGTATTTGTCATATGAGTATGAATGGCATCAGAGCCATTGTATTCAGGACCTGCACCAGACCCACCACAGATGGTCTCATAGTAACTTTTTTTCTCATCCCCAAATATCAAGTTATTCATGGTCGCCTGAGAACCCGCCTGTAGTTCCAGAGCTTGCATCAACGCATCGACGATCCTTTGGCTGATCTCTACATTCCCTCCAACGACCGCTGCGCAACGTTTGGGATCTCTATAGAAAACTGGCGAAATCAAACTCTCCGGCAAACACAGATCCACCCGCTTGAGCACGCCTTCATTCATCGAAACAGAGTCGCCGAGCCACAGCCTAAGCACATAGAGGATGGCGCTGCGGGTGATCGCTTCATTGGCATTAAGACTATCTGCTCGCACCGGAGAGGTTCCAGTGAAATCTATTTTGAGGCGACCGCTTTCTGCTCGAATATTCACCTTCACACAATCACTGTCATCTAGCATGGAAATGCCACTACTAAAATTCTGACCAATTGAGTGTATCCGATTTTCCATGGCTTTTTCCGAAAAACTGAGCATCTCCCGGACATAACTCAAATACGCTTCGCGACCAAAAACATCTGCCACCGCCCGGAGCCCAGATATTCCAGCCTTCAATGCCGCGAGTTGAGCCCTCAGATCTGCCAGATTTTCTTCAACGCGCCGACTCGGGTAAGGCGCACTCGTCAAGAGAGATTCAATTGCCTCAAAACAATCAGCACCTTTCCGAATCAAATGTATCGGATAAATAACGACTCCTTCTTCCTCTAATGTGCGCGCAAATGGAGTCATCGATCCCGGAGAAATACCACCGACTTCGGCATGATGCGCTCGGTTGACAGCGTAGCCCATTTTTTGCCCATCTACAAAAATCGGGGCAATCAAAGTGATATCCGGCAAATGGGAGCCTCCAAAGCCTGGATGATTGGTGATCGCAACATCTCCTGCTTCCAAATCGAGCACCTCAAGGACTCTACGCACGCAGACTCCCAAGGCGCCCAAGTGAACGGGAATATGGGGTGCATTGAACAATAATATTCCCTCAGGATCGGTAAGCGCACAGGAAAAGTCTAGGCGCTCTTTGACATTGGTCGATACCGCGGTGCGCTCCAACTGCTCACCCATCTCTACCACGATTCCCTGCACTCGATTATGGATCAAAGTATCTTGCAATAAGGCTGTGGTGTCACGATCCGTTTCCTCATTCATAGAGTGTCCAACGAACTCCATCAGCGTCGAACCTTCACTCCCTCGAAGGACTTGCCAGCCAGGCTCGACGACCATCGTGGTATATGGATCAGGAATGACTTCTAAGCGATCTTCGGGCTTTCTCACGATCTCGAAATGCTCCTGGTCGTAGTTTTCAGACCGCGACTGAGCACAACACCGCGCGTTGACAACCTCGATCCTACGGCCTTCCGGGACATAACCAAACAAGGCGCGATAACGCTCCTTAAACAAGGTCGCAATCTCATCAGCATGCCCATTCCAGCGTAGATCCAGAGACGTTTCTTGCCCCTGAAAACGGATCTCGAGATCCACCCAGCTTTCGTATTGTTCGAGTTCCCTTGCGGCACGAATTCGCAATTTGCCCAATAGCTCATCCAGGAAATCGGAGAGTTCCTCGCCCTCACCAAGCAGCTTCTGGACGCGGCGCATTTCGATAAGCGCTTCCCGAGCCTGCGATAGGCCATAGGCTGACAAAATGCCTGCGTGTGCCGGAATCAATACGCGACTCATCCCAGCTAGCCGCGCTAAAGAGCATGCGTGCTGCCCCCCGGCACCGCCGAATGCAACCATTGTAAAATCCGCAGGATCGAAGCCCTCCTTTATCGAAATCAAACGAAGCGCATCCGCCATCCGCTCATTCGCAATATCGCGAAAAGCGCGTAACACCGTATCGCGATCAAATCGCTCACCGCTCTTACCTAAAGGTATCTGATCCATCCATACATCGAGCGCACGCTGAGAAGCACTCTCATCGATCGGTACTTGAAAATGCTCGCGACGTATCAGCCCCAAAAGTAAGTTTACATCGGTCACCGTCAACGGCCCACCTGCCCCGTAACAGGCCGGCCCTGGATAAGCACCTGCACTTTCCGGACCGACATAAAACTGGCCGTCGCACACCCCGCAAATGGACCCACCACCTGCCGCCACAGTCTCAATCCGCAGGGCTGCTGCTTGAATCCGGGCTGGCCCCACCTGATGTTGGTTTTTCAACTCAAGCTCTCCATCCACCCGCGACACATCGGTACTCGTGCCTCCCATATCGAAGGCCAATACCCGCGAGAACCCCGCCCGCCGTGCAACTGCCTCGACCCCCGTGATTCCCCCAGCTGGACCACTCAATAGACCATCCTTTGCTCGATAAGATGATTGCGGCAAGAGACCCCCGGCACTTGTCATGATCCTCAACTCAGAGCCCTCAAGCCGCTCCATCACACGACTCAAATAGGCCTCCATGATCGGCCCAAGATAGGCATCGACAACAGCCGTTTGGGTTCGCGGGAGGTATTTTCCTAATCGTGACAAATCCGTTGATAGCGCAACATACGACACCCCACAATTCTTCAAAATCCTTCCCACCCGCCGCTCATCTCCTGGAAAGGCGTAACTATGGGGCAGACACACCGCAACTGCCTCAGCCTCGCTGTGCTCAACAGCTTCGCGTACCCGTTTTTCCAATTCCGCGTCTGAGCATGTTTTTTCTACAGTCCCATCCGCTCGTCTGCGTAAGGGCAATCCCACGACATTCCGTGTGAGCACGGGTCTCACAGAATGCTCAAGAGCGAAAATATCCGGGCGACGCTGATCATCAATAACGAGCAGGTCCTCGAATCCTTCGGCGACGAATAACAAAACGTGTGCCCCCTTCTCCTCGAGCAAAGCATTGGTGCCCCGGGTCGTCGCTAGGTTAAATATCGATATCTGTAAAGGCTCCGAAAGGAGCGTTTGAGTCATCACCCGCGCACCCAATACGGGGGCTTCCTCCCCGGCACTGATCTGAAGAATATCTCCGACTTTTGGCAGCGGAGACGCTCTCCCAGCGCGCAGCCAGTTCCCGGCAGAGGATTCTACATTTAACACGCAAGCTCCCCCTCGTGCATCCTGCCATCGCACCGAGTAGCCGGCAAAAAAATGGGGCGCAAATGACTGTTTAATCTCAATCCAGACTTTCCTTTCGGCGTCATCAATGCGTTTCACCTCTCCTCTCAAGGTCCCATCTGACAAAACTTTGCAGGTGTGCCAGTTTCCGGCTTTGTCCTGGCCGAGACAATCCGTGAAGGTCCCCCCAGTATCTGCAAAAATCTTCCAAGTCATCGCTCAATCCACTATAGCCAGAGATTCGATGGGTATTCCCCAGCGACCACCCGAGCCTCAATTTCCGAACGCACCGCTTCAAGGTCTGATGGATGCGTCATCCCGAACCAAGTCTCGGAAGAGGCCTTCACTGGGATTTCGCAAAGAGACATCCATGAAGACAAAAGGTCCGGGAGCCCGTATTCGCGCTGCGAATTCCCTGCGGACAATTCCGCAAAAAAGCGCTGGATGTCCCGATCAAGGAATGTCCAGATTTCTGGCCCAAATCCCATCAAATTCATCGAAACTGGCGTCTGACGATCTAGACTTACCGTTTCTAGAGTCGTATTGTCTCGGCCCTCGACTCGACCATTTTCACTCAATTCCAGATCGCAGCATTCCTGAATTCGCAGAAGTTTCCCCGCCACATCGATATGGCACACCCCGCGCGACACTCCACCCCGTGACGACAGTGTTTGCTCCAGGGCAAATGGGACCAGACATCCCCGAGTCCCCAAATTAAGAGACTCCCAGAGAATACTAAAGCTCTCTTTGCCATAAAAATCATCCGCGTTCATGACCCCACATACCCCCTCGACGGCATCTCTCGCCGACCAAACAGCATGTGCCGTCCCCCATGGTTTTTCCCTCGTCGACGCTAACTCCGGGTCAACGCCCTCCGGCAAATCTGCCGTCGATTGCAAAACATAGGATACATTCAATCGATCCTCGAATCGCCCGAGCACATTTGCCTCAAAGTCCTCTCGAATCTCCTCCCGGATGACAAAAACAAACTTCGAAAATCCAGCGGATTGAGCGTCGTATAAGCCATACTCCAGAAGTGTCTCTCCCGACGGGCCAACCCCCATCATCTGCTTCGGGCCCCCGAATCGACTGCCCATGCCCGCTGCCAGAATAATCAAAGTAGAAGAAGCGCTCACCCTTTTGAATGAGAGCATCCTTTCTCTGAACTCAAGCCCATAAGCTGACTTCGCTCTCAAGAGAGTCGC
>JBCCBL010000142.1:0-7343 GCA_039034055.1 Verrucomicrobiota bacterium
CTCCAAAAATTGCACCATTGAGGCCACCGTGAAAGATCCTGAAATATGAGAAATATCGAAACACTCGATGCACTTGGGGCTGCGACTCATCCCTAAAACATCGCCCAAACGATCCGAACCGTTGGTATAGTCTTCCAACTGATCCGGATGATTGCGGGTAAATTTACGGGTCTTGGAAATCGTTGCCTTCAGGGCACCCACCGCGTCGCGCAATTCTGCCGCTTTCTCGAAATCCTGATTTTCCGCGGCCTCGAACATCGCAGTTTCCAGCTCCTTGAGCCACTCGCGAGACTTGCCCTCGAGGAAGGTCGAAGCCTCCTCCACCCGCACCATATATTCCTCCCGGGTGACTTCATTGGAATGACCATAGATTTCGCTGCGAATATCGTCATACAATTTAAACACTCCAGGCGTGACCTCGACTGGCTGAGAATCTCCCAGTAAAATCCCAAATTTACGCCGCATCTGATTGAGCGTCTTGCGGACCATTCCCGATTGTGCAAACGGTCCGAAATAAATACTGCCGTCCTCCTTTCGGTTTCGAGAAAACCGAAAACGCGGAAGTTTGCCTGAATGATCGATGCGCACCAGTAAGAATCGTTTATCATCAGTAAAAACCGTATTGTAGCGCGGCTTGTATTCTTTGATCAATTTTCCTTCGAGCAGGAGGGCCTCCGCCTCCGAACGCACCAAAATAGTGTCGAATGTGTGAATGAGGGAAACCATCGCCTGAACTTTCGGTTGAGCCACCGTATAACGCCGTGAAGGCTGAAAATAAGTGGATACGCGCTTCTTGAGATCCTTCGCCTTTCCTATGTAGAGCACCTGGCCAAAACGGTCTTTCATCAAGTAGACTCCAGGCTTGTGCGGCAGCCTCCGCACTTTGGTTTTCAGGTCAACTGTATCGTTTTCTTCCACTGGCGTTTGAAAAATTTAGCAAAATTATATTTGTTTCGAAGCTGAAAATTTCCGCAAACAAGCGCCCCAAGCATAACGCTAAATGTCAGAAAAACCAAACATTGAGGTCCTAAACTTAGGCGACGAGCTACTCAACGGCATTCGTCTCAACGGACACCTGACATATATAGGATCGGCTTTCGCAGAACGCGGGCTGCATATCACACGAGCCAGCCAGCTTCCTGATGATCTCCAAATCATCAAACGCAGCCTTGAGCTAGCCTGGGAATCCGCCGACATCATCATCATCACCGGCGGTTTGGGACCCACTTCGGACGATAAGACGCGCGACGCCGTCTCCGAGTTTTTGAATTTAAGACTCAACTTCTCGACAGAGATCGAAGCAGAGATCCTCAACATGTTTGCTCGGCGAAATCGCGTGATGACGGATAATAATCTTCGCCAATGCTATGTTCTTGAAGGTGCCGAGGTCCTCAAAAATCCCAATGGCACCGCTCCCGGACAGTACTTTACCCAGGACGACAAACACCTTTTCCTCCTCCCCGGCCCATCAAATGAACTGCACCCGATGTTCGAGAATCACGTTCTTCCACGCCTCGAGGAACTTGGGCTCGTGGCGCCCGAGGAGAAATTCGTGCAAATCCGGACTACGGGACTCGGCGAATCGATGCTTGAGCAAAAGGTCATGCCCATTCTCTCCGCTTACCCGGGAATTGGCATCGGCTACTGCGCGCATCTAGGGCTCGTCGACCTCAGGCTCTCCAAAGGCACGACCCATCTGATGCGCTCGCAAATCGAGGATATTGCCGCAACCTGTCGCGATGAATTGGGAGAAGATTTTGTATGCTACGGAGAGCAATCTATAGCCGAGGTCGTCTACCAACAACTCCGGGCCACCGACCGTTCTTTTTCGACCGCTGAATCATGTACTGGCGGACTCCTCAGTAATGCATTTACGGATGTTCCTGGAGCCTCAAAAACCTTCGCTGGAAGTGTCGTCTGCTACAATAACGACGCCAAGATCCAGATGCTAGATGTTCCCGAAGAGATGATCCAGCAACACGGTGCCGTCAGCCGCGAATGCGCCATCGCAATGGTCACCGGGGCCGCCGAGCGTTTTGGGACCGACTTCGCCCTCTCAATTACTGGATTCGCTGGACCCACTGGAGGTACCGACCGCGACCCCGTCGGCACCATCTATATCGGCTACTACTCACCCTCTGGAGTATGGTCGCGAAAGGAAGTATTCGTCGGAGACCGAAACAGTATCAAGACCCGGGCAGTCCATGCCGCCCTCGATTTGATGCGGCGCAAAATCTACCAGCATCGGATCGACGATTTTGTCGCCTCCGAATTTGGTTCATAAAAAAGAGAGCACGGAAACCCATGCTCTCATTGCTTCCATCACCGGAAGAATCTAAACGCTGCTGCGCTCGCCTCAGGAACTTTTGCGCTCGCCACGCTTCCTTCCTTCAGGACCCCCTCGGCCCCGTTTAGCGAACCTTTCCAAGGCCGACTCAGCTTCGGCACGGCTCACCAAGGCATCGCCATCTTCATCCATACGCTCGATTATACGCGCAGCGACGTCCTCGGGTGCCGGAGGATCCCGACGCTCTCCTTTCGTACGCTCTGGAAGCTCGCGACCTGAATTCTCGAGAATTTGTCGCGTCCTTTCCCGCATCTCTTCACGATGCTCCCTCAGTGCGGTGAGGGCATCGATCAATTCATCCTCCGAAAAATAATCATCTGCATTTTCATCACTCTGATCGAGGATCTCCATCACTTGCGCTTTCGCTTTCTCCTTCATGGCCTCCCGATCCTCGGCGCTGAGTCGTCTTCCCTCATCGCCTTGAAGTGTCGCCGTAGCCAAGAATGCCGTTAAACTAATAATTAGGGTGTTTCTCATTTTTGTTCTCTATTTTCCTGTTTAGGGGACCCAGGGGTTCTAACTGGATCTTCAGCAAATTAAACATACATAAAATGAATTTTTGCCCTCCAAAATGATGACAAAACTGTCATTGTTCTGGGCGTGCCGAAGTTCTATTTTTCCCCTAACATCAACCATTTATGAAAATCCTAGTAGCAGAGGATGAGGCCAAAATCGCTGACTTCGTAGTCAAAGGACTGGAATCAAACGGATTCACCGTAGATGTATTTTCTGATGGGGAAGACGCGTATGTAGCGGCAAAGACGACCCAATACGACGCCTTGGTCCTCGATATCATGATCCCCGGAAAAGATGGTCTGGAAATCTTAAAATCACTCCGAGCGGCAAACCACCCCACTCCGATCATCCTAGTAACCGCGCGCGGGGCCCTTGAAGATCGAATCGAAGGCCTCAACCTGGGAGCCGATGATTATCTACCCAAGCCTTTTTATGTGGATGAGCTGATTGCCCGGATTCACGCAGTCGCTCGGCGCAATTCCGGCCAGACACAACCGGTCCTGAAATTGGGAAATGTGAGTCTAAATATCCAGGATCGAACCGTCATCCATCACGGAGAAGAAATTCTCCTCACAGCGCGCGAATTCAACCTCCTGGCCTACCTCATGCGTTCACCCGGGCGCGTATTTACCCGGGTGCAAATCCTTGAACACGTCTGGAACTACGATTTCGACCCCAACACTAATATCGTGGATGTCTACATCAGACGGGTTCGTAACAAAATCCGCGAGGATGACGGAGGCTCAATCATCGAATCTGTAAGAGGAGTTGGATACAAAACGATAAACGAACAAGACTCCTGATGCTCCGCTCCCTAAAGCTGCGCCTGGCGATGCTCACCGCGCTGAATACTACCATCATCATGGTATCCGGCGCTGCGTTCATGTTAAAAAATATTCATAGTTCGAAAATAGATAAAATCGACGAGGAGATCAAGAGGCTCGCAGTCACCACGCTTCCTCGACTCCTTGATGCGCGATCCCCTCGAGATCGCCCCAGGGATCGTGTCCGCGAAAATTCCCGCGCGCGACCGCCTGAAGACCTCAGCGAACTTCCCGAGGATTTTTGGCTAACGGTATCGAAAAACGACGGTACCACTTTTTTTAACTCGCCAAATACACCGCCTACCTGGCTCGAGACCTATCCGCGGTCCGAGGAGGCTCGAAACAGCCCATTATTGGATGGTCCACAAAGGTTTCCAATTGGGCGCCTGCTTGGCTCCTTCAATCCGGAATTTGGACGACCGCGAATCCGGGAGTCGCTTCCAGACCAATTGATCAGCCGGATTGAATTCAGCACTCTAGAGATTGACGAGCGCTCATATCGTATCGGTTATATAAGTACAGAAACTGATTATCAAATAAACTTTATTAAGGATCTCTCCGTCACCCGTCTCGAATTGAGAGAAATCGGACGGTCCGTTTTTCGGACCATTCCTCTATTCATCCTCTTGACGATCACCGCTGGTATCTTACTCGCCTCGCGAGCCCTGAGCCCATTCAAGCGATTATCAGAAAATATTGATCAAGTATCAGGGGCTGGCCTGAACGCCAGGCTCGACACAACAAAAATTCCCTCAGAATTCATCCCTCTCATTGAATCAATCAATGATATGTTAGAACGCATTGACCGCAGTTTCCATCAAGCAAACCGTTTCGCCGCCGACGCATCACACGAATTGCGGACACCCCTCACCATTCTCCAAGGACACCTGGAAAAGCTCATTCAGACCGAACCTGACTCTACTCCATTGAGGCAAGAGGAATACGCCAATCTACTCGGCGAAGTGAATCGCCTACAACGCCTATCCACCCAATTGCTCTTTTTAGCGCGCAGCGATTCGGGACACTTCAAAATCGAGCGTAAATCCATGAATCTCAATCCAGAACTAGAGGAATTGATCGGGGACTATGAGGACTTGTATCCAGATTACCGTTTCAAATTGGAAATTCCGGATTCAATAAAAGTCTCAGTCGATTGGCCCCTACTGAGACAAGCCGTGGTAAACCTCCTGAGTAATGCTGTCATTTATTCCAATGACATTCAATCCATCGCGCTCGACTATTTCTACGAGAACAACCACTTCACCATTTCTGTAAAAAACCATGGTGAGCCCATTGCCGATGACATCGCTCAACGACTCTTTGATCGCTTCTACCGCGCCGAGGAATCACGCACCCGCAAAGCCGGAGCCAGCGGGACGGGATTGGGGCTCAGCCTAGCCAACGAATGCGTCAAAGCACATGGAGGTTCGATTACCTACAAAGGGAATTTTCAGGGAATCAATCGTTTTGATATCGAGATCCCATTGGCGAAATAACCCCGCTCAAAAAAATCGCCCCATACGCACAACGTACCAACAAGAATGCCGATTCTTTCGTTATGCTTTCAAATGAACAAAGTGATCACACTATTCTCAATGAGCGCCCCGGCCGATGAAAGCATGCATCGCGACTGGTCAACAGCAGCCGACCCCGAACTGCTGTCTCTCCTAAAACGCGGAAACCATGGTGCTTTGACAGAGACTTTGCGCCGGTATGAAACTCCCCTGATCGGATTCCTGACCGCCCAAACAAACAGTCGAACCACCGCCGAAGACCTCGCTCAAGAAACCTTTCTCAAGCTCATCAAACGCCCACCTATGGTGCTGAGCACACGCACCTTGAAACCCTGGCTGTTCCGCGTCGCGGCAAATCTAGCGAGCGACTATCGGCGCAAACACAACCGGATCCAGAGCGTCGAAGCCCTACCCGAGGAGGGAGATTTTCAATTTCAAAAACTTGGAAGCGAACTCGATTCCGAATACTTGCTGTCGCAACTTCCGCACGATATCCGTATCGTAGTTTCTCTAAGAGTCTTCGGCGATCTCAGCTACCGGGAAATTGCTGCTCAGCTAAAAATTCCCTTGGGAACCGCAACCTGGCGGATGAAACACGGACTCGAAACCCTCAAAAAATTTCTCAACGCCGTCTAGCCATGTCCAAGCCCACAGAAGAAAAAATAATCGACCATTTGCGCGAAATCAGTGGCACCCAAGATGCCCATATCGGCATTGAAAAGCGTCGTGAATTGTTCGAAGAACTCGATCAGCGCCAAGGAGGTCGGTTGGCCGGTTGGATTTGGAAACTCCTTGGCATTGCATCATTAACGACAGCCTGCTGGATCGCAATTTCCATCGATTTCGGGACCGAATCCAGCGAACTCTCCAACGAAACAACCGTTGCCGGTAATCCGACAAAGCCTCAGGCGGGTCCCGGATCAAACGCCTCCACAAGCCCTTCCCTTTTCTCCATTTGGAACGAAACTGATCCGATCGATCAGTCGATTCAGGAACTACAAAATCGCATACAATCCAATGAGCGCCTTGCCCGTTTCAGCAGCAGTATCCGTGATTCGCGCGAAAACGACCTACGCCGACGCCTCCAACGCCTCAAAGATGACCTTTCCTAAAATCCTCTGAGGACCCCTATCACCACAATAAATTTAATTATGAAAATCTACCATGCCTTCCTTTTAACGAGCGCTCTAGGCGCTCCGTTTATACTCCATTCTCAAGAAAAAGAGGAACCCACTCAGTATGAAGAAGAGCACGACGAAGCCTCAGTTCGCGAGGAAATCACTGAATTCTTCGAGAATGAAGACGGCCGAGAACTCACCCGATTCCTGAGGGCTCAGCTGAACTCAGAGGTGATTTCGGTGCTTAAAACACGTATCCAGAATGAGCCATTTGAGGCCCGCGAATGGCTCGAACACCTCTATGATATAAAACTGGAGTATGAAATGTTTGAGGAGGAGGACCCGGAATTCGCAGCCCTTTTCCTTCAATTCCAGAAGCACGAAATCAATACCTTTGTCTACTCTGCCAAACTCGAACATCTCAGACGTCATCGAGGATCGGAAGCGGAGGCCCAGGAACTGCGGTCCAAACTCCAAAGCGAAATCACCACGGCATTCGATCTAAAATTCGAAATGCAAACTCAGGAACTCCGACATCTCAAACGCGAGGTCCTCGAACTCGAATCACTTTTAGAGCGCCGCAAAGGATCGAAGGCGCAAATCATCGAGCGCCGATTCAATGCGCTGAGCGGTCAAGAAGATCACCTTGAGTGGTGACAAGAGCTGAGCGCCGGAGATTCGAACTCTCCTGTGCTCTGAAGAAGCCCCTTCCACGCCTCCTGCACGAGGTTAAAGATCGCTCACCGCGAGACTTAGGCCACCAAACAAAAGCGCCCCTCGAAAAAAGCACCCGGACTCAAAGGTGCTTTTTTTTCGCTGTAACACCAGAACAAGTTCGCATCTATATTGTTTTAACTGTCATTATCCCTACTTTCTCCTCGGATTTTTATCGCCCGCCCTTTGTTAAAATGAGCCGCCTTTCATGCAACATCCGAAACGGATTGATGTGCCTCGCGTCGGCGGCAGCACTCACTTGTGCAACTTCCCTATCAGCGCAAATCGAGGCTTTGCGCGATTCCTCAGA
>JBCCBL010000143.1:0-7334 GCA_039034055.1 Verrucomicrobiota bacterium
AGGCAGCGCTTCAGTCCAGCGATCATTCAGCAATGACAGAGTTCCTTCTGTAAAAGCAAAACGCCAAGCTTCCAAAACGAGATAGGGTCCCGCCGGCTCAAGAACCTCCAATGTCTTTCGAGCATTCGGTTCCAATAATTTTAAAAACTTGGATGCCTCATCCATTTCACCTCGAAACAGTGCCATTGAACAAAGCCCCCAAAGTGTAACTTGCTCAGAAAATCCATTTCTCAAATACAAATTTTTGACATCACTATAGCGGTGTTTTTTCAGAGCACGCGCCACCATCGCACGCTGTTTTTCCACATTCCGTGAATCGCTCCCTGCATAAGCATACATCCGATACCCTTTTTGATGAATGAACTCAAACTTAGCTCCAGCAGCGATCGCTCTCCAAACGAAGTCACTATCATCGCCGCCATGTAATTTTGTATCATAGCCAATCTGACGCCCAATCTCGGTCCGAAACGCCACATGGGCGATACCCGGCAACCAATTACGCTCAAACAAACGCACCTTATCTCGATCTTCAGAAATGAAATCTGGGATCGGAAGGTCTCGAATAAACGTACCGCTCGCTCCATCTACGAGTTCCTGAGAATCAGATACAAAATCCGCGACCCCTGCCTTCAGCGGTGCTATCGTACGCTCGATGCGTCCGGGCAAAAATGCATCATCTGCGTCCAGCCATACCGCATAGGGAGTCTCCACCGCATCCAAAGCCGTCTGTCTGACCAAGCCCAGGCACTCTTTCCGCGAAGGTCGAAGTATTCTCAATTTCTTAAGTCCGACTGATTGTGCTCTTTCAACGGTTCGATCCGAAGAAAAATCATCAATCAAAAGCACCGCAACATCCTCATGAATGGATCCCAAGGCCCGTTCGATATAGGCTTCGGCATTCCAAGCAGGGATCAGGACGGTTGTATCCATAACACTCCAAATTTATTTATGAACCGTCGTATGAGACGGTAATTCCGAGAAGAAAAGGTTCGAATCCGAATGAGATTCAAAACGAGTCCAGACCTTTGAATTTGGAAACAGCACCGGTACCAGATCTAGCCATTTCTTCTCATAGAAAATCCCATTCATCAGGTCCTCGCGACAGGACTCTCGAGTCCGCTCAAACCACCATTCGCAGAACTTTCGATTGCCCAATGTTTTCTTCAATAGGATTACCGAACTACTCATCAACCCATCTTTCAAATGCCCACATTCTCGCTCAGAAGAACCATTCATAATTTCCGAGAAAATAACCAAATCACGCTCTGCCAAGGACTTTAAGGGACAAATAAACTCAGAGTGGAAAACGACGCCTTCCCGGAAAATCAGGAGATTGCCGGGGTCGTCTCCCTCTAAAAACAAATTTGCGACTACCGGTATGAGTGCCCGTTTCTGAACCTCCAGCGAATAGCCTTCATTCAAGCTCGAAACCGCATCCAAACACTTTTTGGAGATGTCGCAAATTGAGATAGAATCATCACCTGAAAAAAATTCCTCGATCCGGCTCGAGTCGCCCTCGAAGTGGACCAGACGCAATTCACCATCAGGAAAATATTCATGAAAAGAATCAATCGATATGCGAATCCGTTCGAGATCGAAATCCCGCACCATCAAAACCCCGCAGATGGGTTCAAAAGGGCCGCGAGCCTCGTTGATCAGACTCGACTCGGTGGAGCGTGAAATTTTGAATGCTTCCACACCTCGCTTATGCATATGCTGCAAGTGACTCAAATCAGGCATCTTGACGAAATCAGGAATGCCTCCGTCCTCAATCAATTCAAGATAAGCGTCCTGAATACTTCCCTTAACTGAGGGTTCTAATTCCCGAGGTCGATGAGCAGGATTTTTGTATTTCCACTTATGATATTGATTTTTAAGAACATAACATCGATAAGCCATTAACAATTCAAACAGCTCTGGATGATCTGATGGCTGCATCAATCGCTCCATTGGAAATGCATAGGAGTTGTCCTCAAAATCAAAGGACGTAAAATGATAGAACTTCATTGGATCGCCATTGACCAGATATTTCCCTGAACTCTCCGATAGGGTGATGTCGCGCTCAGGAAGATTATACGGAGCAACATTACAAGCATAGTCGCGACAGATCCCAGCATTTGGGAAGTACACTAGGATATAGTCTAGCCATTTTTGATCTAAGAATAAACCCTGAGAAACCGTTGGCCAACAGAAGCTCTTCAGGCGCTCACCATGCCAATTTAAAAATCGTAAAGTCTCTGCTGTATATCTCATCGCATACAAACCACCATTGAAGATTCCGACGCGAGAGACTCGGTAGTCATTCCCCAGACCAATATCTGAGTCTATGAAATGGGGAGTGAGGGCAAATGGATGTTCCGAGAGCGCCTCGATAATCGAATCTAAACGTCCTAGAAATAATAGATCCGAATCCAAACCCAAAAGATAGTCCTCAGGATATTGATTCAAACAATGCTTGAAAACATAAGGCCGTATCGCGCAGCAATACTCATAATAACCATAGTGTGGATTTAAATCACCAATAGCAACCTCGCTCACCAAAAACAGTTCCATGCGTGAGTCCTCAAAATAGCCAACGAACTCACTATCAACTCGATCCGCAACGAGACAAATCATTACCTCCGCCTCCGGGTGAAACGCTAAGAAGGAAGTCGCCATCACCTTTGCCTGGGCAGCGAAATCGACCGTGATGATGGTAACGGCTCTTACCTTTGCGCGGCATTCGCTAAACGTCGGATTTAGAGACTGGGTATAAGCGTCTTCCCAAATTCCAATACGTTCGCTTACCTTAGATTGAAACTCAATTGGAATGCCATCGAGCTGCTCTTCAACATTCGTCGCAATTGTTTCGAGGTGTTTCATCCCGAAGTCTTGAGCGAGCGTGTCTAGATCTAAATAAACTGGACAATCAATCTCAAGTGCCTTCAATTGTCTCAAAATTGACGCGATATGAACCGACGAAACCAAGACCGCATCTAGTTCATTGAAATTCTTGAATTCCGGGCGCACGACTCGAATACCCCAGGCAAATTCACCCCATTTGCTAGGATCGTTATCAAAAAAGACAACAGGGGTCAGTCCATAGAGTCTTTTCAATTGCTGCGTAGTGCGCCCCCCATCGCTTGAAGCCCCAAATAATCCAATCTTTGCCTGATCCTTAATCATTGTGATCAAACCTTTAGGGAATCATCCTATTCTGCCGTTCTGAACAAACTTTAAACAATGGCGTAAAACGCTCTTGCACCCGATCAAAAGCCTCTTGATAGATCGGAAGTGCTGCCTTTAAATCAACGCCTTGTATCGATTTTCCGAAATCATCTCGATACCACGAAAGATCATCTAAGTCGTCGTTATCCATTTCGAATATTGAATTCACTTTATGGATACATGAAGATCCCTCTGGAGTTGAAAGGAAAGGTGATGGTGAATCTATCTCTACCTTCAGGTCTCCGAAGTCACGCTCACCCAATTGACCCGTCGCACCCTCCCAGGCTGCAGTCTCTATCACCTGGCCTGCATTAACGAGGCCGAGCGCCTCGGAGGTCGCTACTGCTCGACAAATGCGATGTAGCAGTCCCGACTCCATTTTTATACGATGTTCATTGGGACAATGAGTGAGAAAGAAAAACACCTCATTTCTCCAACAATAATATGTCGTAAAGTGGTTCTTTTTAACACGCCGATTACTACAATGGTGTATAACCTCAGCGGCACTGATCATAGCCAAGCGCCCCCCGGCCTCCTTCACCCGCCAACACCATTCCACATCGTCCATGTAGACAAAAAACTGTGGGTCTATATTTCCCACTTTTGCGAATACCTCTCTTCGTACCAAAGCACAGCACGCAAGGACACAATCAACCTCAAGGGTTCCAATTATCTGGGCTGCAGTTCCCTCAGCTAAATCTCGATAACCTTGAATTAGTTCCGTCGTTGCCCAATCAATACGAGTACCAAAAGTCTGGACACGCCTCTCCGTGCCGGGCCAATATATCTTTGGTCCAACCACCCAAACATCTGGATTTTCCTCAAGATAATTGACCATTGCGGCCAGAGCACCCGGAGCTAACTCAGTGTCACTATCAAGCAGCAAAACATAGTCGCTGGATTCACGACAGGCGTTTTCAATAGCCAAATGAAACCCACCCGAGCTACCTCGATTGTAGTTACTAGAGATAACCACGACACGGTCCCCAAATGCTCTCTCAAGAGCGTCTCGCGTCCCATCCTCGGAAGCGTTATCGACAACCGTGATTCCTGCCAGATCCGCATCCTGAGCCAACAGGCTCTCCAGGCAGCTCATCGCAAGCTCACGTCGATTGTATGTGCATATGGCCGCTGAAATACTCACAAGATCAAGAGAGTCCTAGCGATGACTCGAGAGAAATTCGTGGGAATACTTCAAGCTTACCTCCTCGAGTAGCGTTAAGAATTTCGATACCATTTTCGTCACAATAGCTTCGAGCAAATTCATATGCCCGTTTCGTTTCTTCCAGACGAGGTGTATTCCATGTTTCTCCCAACGGTCGATAATTTGGCAAGAAGTGGTCCTGTGCTCCATCACCAACCAGCACCTGCTTCTCACTATTTTGAACACTGAAGCTAAAATCCACCCCAAGGAGAATAATGCGCACGGCGCCCATCCACGCTGAAAGCTGGATCGCCGAATGAGTGACACTGTAACCGGGCCAGACCCAAAGAGGGTCCGAAGAAAATCCAGGTTGATAAGCTTCCACCGGAGGATATGGAATATGAAACAGAACAGTTTCGTCGTCTGGTGGACCGAGACAAGATGAGAAGTTATCTGGATAAAATTTAATGAATCCGCTCAAATCACGCAGGGCCTCGTGGTTATTTTCGACGACAAGATCATCTTCAACCAAAAAGTAATGAGGTCTAAATGACGTCATTCCAAAGGCCATATAGATTTTATTGAACGCGAAACATACAGCTTTTTGATCATGTAATAAATCCAAATCTTCGATACTTAAACTGGGCCCATTGCCGACAATGAATACCGTCTCACCACAGTGTTGATTTTTAAGCTCATTCCAATGATCACGATTCTTCTGAGACAACAAGGGGGCAAGAACTTTTTCTTCTGGAACGCCCAAATCGACTAACTGCTGATAAATCGCGAGAGTCGCCACGCTTGAGATGACAACAGCATCCCACTTGTGAGAATGAATATCTTTGGGGGCGTAGACCTGATAAGAAAGGAACGTTTGGCCTACCTTTGCTGGATCGTTATCTAAAATACCAACGATTTCATGATCGATCGTTCCAGCTTCGAGCATTTCTTGAAAAACGACCCCGGCTCCGAAATAAAGATAGCGCTTCACGGTTTTAGGTTAGTTTCACTCAATACTTCATCCAGGTCGATACGCTCAAATACATCCAACTTTGTCTTTCGCGAGGCATTATAAATCCGTCCACCTGCCTGCTCAAAAATGCGTTTCGATTCTGCAAAATCGCGTTCCATGTTGGCATATTGCGGCATCGTCCATTTTTCGCCACTCGGTCGATAGTCTTTGTGAAAGTGGTTTATTTCCCCCTCGCCAACGATCACATCGTTATTCATTAAGCGTTCGCCGGTCTTGGTATCAGGCACCTGGAAACTGTGGTCTGCCCCAATGATATACAACTCCCGAATTCCCATCCAATATGCGATTTTAATGTGAAGATTCAATACAGTATGTCCAGCATTCGCACCGCGAACTAGGTCCCAGCCGACTTCACTTCTATTATTCTCCGCTGACTTGTGAGGGTTCACAAAAACCGCTCCGGGGTCTTCCCAAAGGTATTTTCTCACGCTATGGGCAAGGATCTTTAATGCTTTCAAATCGCATACCTGTTCCTTGATATTTTGAGCGACCATTTCATCGCAAATACTGTAAACAGTCGGTCGCCATTCGGTTTCGGAATATGCCAGGAAAATTTTATTACATGCGAAAGTGATTTCATCCTTGAGGTGTTCTAGATCTTCGATTTTCAGCGATGGCCCCGTGCCGATGATGAAGCCGCGACGACCTGCATATTTGTCCTTCAATGATGCCAGTCTTTCAGAATTTTTCTGAAAATGCTCCGAGGTCCATGGCGCATCCGAAGGTCCTTGGAGGAGCCTAGGGTCCTCTTGGGCCTTTTGTCTCATACCAATCTGATTCACCGAATACATATTCCCATAACGCGGTTCAATACCGACAACCGGACATCCGAAAGCGTGCTGGGATAAGCAAGCATGAATATTATGGTAGTGCTCGTGCATATTTTCGCTCAAATAGACGACCAGGATGTGTTTCGGCACATTGCTCTTTGTTTTTTCCACCAAACGCTCAGATAGAGTCTGTAAAGAGAAGCCCCCTCCTCGTATCGTCTCAATGGAGTTAGTCCAGGACACGTAGTCGTTTTCGAGCCCTTCTTGCACCCATAGCTCAATCTCGATCTGAGCGTTCTTGAGGTGATCCAGCACCAGCTTCATCTCTCCAGGCGGTGCAGATCTTACAATGACCACGCGGTCTCCTGGAAACAGGCCTAGTGTTTCGACAAAGGCTCCATTTGATGTGAATTCATCATGGGCATACCTGAGCCTTAGGTTATTTTTTTTATAAAACTGGTGGAGTTGTGGAACTAGCAAATCTCGCAGGTATTGATGCCCTCTGAAACGACTATTGCCAAAGACGTTGTTTGAGCTGTGCTGTCGATAGGCTCCCAAAGTCTGATCTGTGACCAAAACCCTCCCAAAACACATCGACGTTCGGGTCAAATATCCATCAGCACAGGTTATGAATCCCTCGGGAACGCCTCCGACTCGAAGAAGAACTTCTTTCGAAAAACATAGCCCACTCGTCGATACAAACCGAGGAATTTGGCAAGATTCTAGGGCCTGTGCGTAGACGTCTCCAGCAGTTAGAGTGACCGGGATCGTAGACGTATGATCAATCTCGCCGTTCAGCAGGGGGTTTAAATAGTGCATGTGGATGGACCATCCCTTGCGCCCACGAATCCCCTCATACACCGTCGCCAATTTATCTGGATACCACAGGTCGTCGCTATCCAAAAAGGCAATCCAGTCGCCGCGAGCTTCCGCAATCCCAACATTGAAGCCCGTCGCCTGGCCTTTGTTTTCTTTTGCTGAAATGATCCTAAGCCTCCCGGCGCTGCGCGCGACAAAGGATTCTGCTACCTTCAATGAGTCGTCTGTAGAACCATCATCATATACGATAAACTCAAAATCACGAAGGGTCTGCATCAGCACAGATTCGATAGCCTCCCCCAAAAATTCTGCTCCATTGTAATTCGCGAGCACAACTGTGAACTTCGGGAGTGGGTTCATG
>JBCCBL010000144.1:0-7279 GCA_039034055.1 Verrucomicrobiota bacterium
AAGAGGGAAATGCGGTATTCCTCAAGCATCCAAAAGAGATTTTGAATAGGAGAGCGCAACGAGGGCTTTTTCGCTGACTTCTGGATAAGTTTGATTAGCTGCTCGTGAAAAGCTGCTACTCGCTGCAATTTTTCGCGGTCTTTAGGAAGGTTGGTTTTCGCGCGCTTATTGCGCAAGAGGTAGCCTTTCAGATAACGTTCGATGTGCGCTAGTCGATTGAATGGTGTACGTTTGAGGAAGTCCTTGGGTGCCACACGTGCCATGTCTTGATGGAATTCTGGGTAGTGTGCAGGTGTCGTTAAAATCTCATGCCTGAGTTCCAAAATGGGGCCGAGCGTATCAATCATCTTATAGGCAATGCCTTTGATTTCATTTATTGCGAACGCGCAGCGCTGTTGAAAATGGCTCTTTGACACTTCTTCGATTGGGGAGTCAAAAAGAAGATGATTTCGGATGTGGTCGTAGGCTTCTGCCTGAATGGCATCGGATGTTGAGAAGGAAGCAATGGCGGGGCCGATTTTTTTGATGTCGCGGAGGTCCTTCTGAAGCCAAGCGAGTTCTCGAGAGATGGTGAATTCGACGAGTTTTCCCATCCCTATGCGGTTGGAATGATCGGCTTCGGCCTGTGATTTAAGGAGCCTAATGGCAACGCCATTTTCCTCAGATCTTAATGCAGGAAATGCCATAACTGGTACTTCATCAATGGTGCATACGAGAATACTGGGCGGTAATGTAGACTCTAGGTTTGGCCATTCGGCGCTCGCAGGGCGTTCCCACTGTTTCGCTAGGTTTTTCCAGGCCTTGAACTTATCGACGCCGCTTCCTTCACGGGTTTGTTTTTTGATGGTAGTCTGATAACTCGTTTGGACCGATTCCCAGTCTCGACCCGATGCCAGAGCGTTTTTTCCGCTTTTGTCGGTGATTTCTACGCGCGGCCTCAGGTGTTCAGGAACGCGGTCCAGATTCCAATCGCTGACACCGACTCGTATTCGAAAATCCTCCCAGAGGATTTTGCTGAGGATTTCGGTAAGTGGTTGGGGCGATGGCTTTACACGCTGTGTGATGGCGCGGGTATTTTCTGCGATTGGAAAGAGTTGGCGCCTTATCTCTTTTGGGAGGGCGCGGATCAAGTGTTCGATACGTTCCTCGACATAACCTGGTATGACCCAATCGAGAATTCCCTGATTCATTTTATGAAATTCATCCAGCCCAATTTTTAAGGTCGCCCCGTCGGAATCTTCACCAGGTTTGTAAGTGTATGTCACATCGACTAGCGAATCGGCAAATTGGACCTGAGCGGGAAAGTCTTCACTTCCTTGATCGGCATTTTCATCAGCTAACAGATGCGAATGAGAAATAGCTAATGGAGCATGACCTTGTTCACACTGCTCTCGGACCCAGCGTTTCAGTGAATGGACATCTGATATCTTGGGAAGTCTGTCCGTCAAAAACGTAAATAAGCGTTCTTCAATACTATAGGTAGCACTTTGTCGTTTTCGGGCGAGGATTTCTTCGGCCTGGTTCACAACTTGATGAATAGTCTCAACTTCCTGAATACACATCGGAAGTTCGTTCGCAATGATGCCGTCGCGTATAAAAATTTCGGTGGCGGCTTCTGGATCGATTGAATGAAATGAGACTTGTTTGGTATCGATGATTAGACCATAGAGTAGCGATTTTTCTCGTACGATTACGCGGCCAGATTTCTTTTGATAACCGGGCTCAGAATAATTCCTCTTTATCAAATGAGGCGCGATTTCACTGATCCATTCCGGCAGTATTTTGGCGCAAGTTCGCGCGAAAAGGCGGCTGGTTTCAAGCCATTCGGCGCAGACGATCCATTCAGGAGTAGCCCCGTGCCGCGTCGTGTCGTTGACCTTCTTTTTGGAACCCGGTCGTTCCCGCGCAGCGAATTTTCTGTCGTAAAGGTTCGAACCTGGGAACAACGAGATCTTGCGTCCGTGTGTTGCGCGATATTGGTTGCCTTCTTCCTTTTGCGCGATGTTTCCGATGCACCCCGTAAGGATGGCTTGGTGAACGGCATCAGTCAGGACGTTTTCTGAAGACGCGAGGGGTGCTATTTTTCCGAAATAGTCTTTGGCGATTGTGGAGAGTTGTTGGTGGATTTCCATCCACTCACGCATTCGCAGAAATGATAGGAAGTACTTAGAACAGAACTGTTTGAGGATTCGATTTGAGGGGCGCTGGTTGTCAACGCCGCTCAGGGCCCGCCAGATATTTAAAAAGGCGAGGAAATCAGAGTCCTTGTCGGCGAAGACGCGCTGGGCTTGTTTAGCGGTTTCTCGTTTATCAGCAGGCATTTCTCGTGGGTCCTGAATACTCAGAGCAGATGCTATGATAAGGATCTCAGCGATGCATCTATGTGGCTCGGCGGCAAGAATCATGCGGCCGATGGAGGGATCGACGGGAAGGCGCCCCAGGCGTTTTCCTAGTTCCGTCAGCGTCCATGGAACTTCCTTGGATTCTCTTTCGATAGCTCCTAACTCTTCTAAAATGCGATAACCGCCACGGATCGATTTCGGATCTGGCGCCTCGATGAATGGAAAGGTATCCATGGATCCCAGACGAAAAGCGGTCATCCTCAGAATGACATCTGCGAGATTCGCCCTCAATATCTCAGGCGTTGTGAACTCGGGGCGGCTTTCAAAATCACGCTCCTCGTATAGGCGATAACAGACCCCATTTTGAACGCGCCCCGAGCGTCCAGCACGTTGCTTGGCGGAGCTTTGCGAAATCGGTTCTACGGGTAATCGACGGGTCGCGGTGTGCGGCGAAAACCGACTGATTCGCGCGAGACCACTGTCAATGACATAGCGAATTCCTGGTATTGTGATCGAGGTCTCTGCAATATTCGTTGCAACAATGATTTTCGTCCGCTGAGAGGATGAGAATATGGCTTGTTGTTCTCCGGCCGCCATCCGACCAAAGAGCGGAAGAATCTGTGCGCGCCTTTCGGGTATTCTTTTTTCAAGGATTTGGGTAGTATCTCGGATGTCTTTTTCCGTCGGCATAAAGATCAAAATATCTCCATGCGCTTGGCTTTGGAGGATTTCTTCGGCAATGATTGCGGAACTAGAGATGTAGGAGATTTCGCCGTCTTCGTCGGCATCCGTTTCCAAAGGGCGATAGCGAATCTCGACCGGATAGGTGCGTCCCGAGACCGTCACAACTGGGGCGGATTCGAAGGCTTTTGAGAAGCTCTCGGTATCGATGGTCGCTGAAGTGACTATGATTTTGAGGTCGGGGCGGCGAGTCCGAAGATTGCGAAGAGCCCCTAGGATGAAATCGATGTTTAGGGAGCGTTCGTGAGCCTCATCAATGATGAGGCATTCGTAAGCGAGCAATAGCGGGTCATTCTGCAGCTCGTTCAGGAGAATCCCATCGGTCATAAATTTGACCCGTGTCTTAGGCGAAGTCTTGTCAGAAAATCGGATTTTGCAGCCGATGGTTTCTCCATAAGTTGTGTCGAGTTCTTCTGCAACCCGCTGGGCAACGGAGAGGGCTGCGATCCTTCGAGGTTGAGTGCAGCCTATAAGACCGCGTCTTCCGAGGCCGGCGGCTAGGCACATCTTAGGAATTTGAGTGGTCTTTCCGCTGCCCGTTTCCCCGGCTAAAACAATCACGGGATGAGTTTTGATAAGCGCAATCACTTCTTCAGCGCGCGCGGAAATAGGAAGGTTTTCCGGGAATTTTGGTGTGATTGCGGCATACATGCGCGCCTCGAGCCGCTCTTTAGAGTCTTCTAAACGGTTTTCAAGTTCCTTCAAGATAGCCTGAACTCGTCTTGGGTTTTGAGGAGGCCAGAGTTTCTTTAGACGTTCACGGACATAAAAAGCATCTGCGATGAGGGCGTCTTCGCAGAGGGATTTTATGTATTTGTATTGCTCGTTAAGCTCCATCAGTGAATGAGCGAAGTTGTCGAACGCAGCACGATTTGGCAATCCAGAGGGCTTGGTTTGTTCTGGATGCTCCAATCTGGGAGTGGACATAGCCTTGCGCTAGGCATGGAATGGGCTTTCGGTCTGCGATATGGCAATAGAACGCTTTTTAGCTCATCTAACCTGGCCGGAGGTCAAGGCACTCGATAAATCGAAAGCATTGGTCTGCTTGCCCCTTGGAGCAACCGAACAGCACGGACACCACCTCCCGTGCTATACCGATACGATTATCAGCTCAGGAGTTTTGGAGCGCGCGATGAATCGCCTACCAGACGCGGTTCCGGCCTACCGTCTGTCTCCGATTACAATTAGTAAGAGCAACGAACATCGGGGATTTCCGGGTACTTTATGGATCAGTGCGAAGACGCTTTATGATGTGCTTTTCGACATTAGCCGAAGTGTGCACGAGTCCGGTTTCCGAAAGATGTGTTTTTTCAATGGGCATGGGGGTAATGTTGGAATTTTGCATGCAGTTTCTCGGGATATTCGAGATGCGTTTGACATGACGGTTTTTGTCGGCTCGGCCGGCTCCTATTATGAGGAGGTGGAGTTGCCTGACGGGGTCGATCCTCGAGAAAAGAAATTTGGCATCCATGCTAATTTTACCGAGACTGCCCTGATCAAGGCCCTCACACCATCCTTGGTGAAGGAGGACAAAATTCGACCCGATTTTCCGAATTATCCTGAGACTCCAATCGGACTGATCGGAAAGGGCTACGCGCAATGGAAGACTGAAGATTGGTCAGAGACGGGAACTTTTGGCGACCCAAGCGGAGTTTCGGAGGCGATTGCTGAGGAAGTCCTCGAGCGCTGCGTTTCAGGCACGGTGCGTTTTATTGAAGATATGGTGAGTTTTGAATACGACCGTCCGACGGTTATTGACGCTTAAATTCCTCGAGGCTGGGTTGTTGAAACGCATCACCGTGTGGGGAGAGTCTGTTGCGTTGGTTTGTCTAGGAGCGAAGTCTTCACTCCGGGGATTCCCTAAACAGGCAATCGGATTGACCTACTTTGTTGTCGATAACAGGCCCCCTTTGTGTTTATCATCTCTTCCTTATGCCGTTGGAGGATAAACGAATTTTGCTTGGAGTCACCGGCTCGATTGCGGCTTACAAAGCAGCAGATATAGTGAGCCAGCTAGTAAAGCTGAAAGCAGTTGTCGATGTTGTCATGACCGAAAGTGCGACAAAATTCGTAACTCCACTGACCTTGCAGACACTCTCGAGGCGTCCGGTCTCGACGGACATTTGGGAAGAAGGCAATGGCTGGCAACCTGGACATATTGAACTCGCGGATGCTGCAGATCTGATGGTTGTGGCTCCGGCGACTGCACATTTCATCGCACAGGCCGCAAACGGCTTAGCCCCAGACCTCCTCACTTCGATCTATTTGGCAACTCCGGCTCCGGTGATGATTGCGCCAGCGATGAATGGTAAGATGTGGGAACACGCTTCCACTCAGGCCAATGTAAAGGCCCTCCGGGCGCGTAATCATCTCTTTGTCGAGCCGATTCCAGGAATGCTAGCCTGCGGCTATGAAGGAGTTGGTAAGTTGGCTACTGTAGATGCTATTTTGGCCGGGATTCTGAAGTCTTTTGAGACTAAACCAAGCAACGATAAGATCGTTTGACATAGACCGATGGACTCCTCTGATACACCAACCGATATCTTAGCCAAGGATGTAGTCTTGCAGCATGGTGAAGAGTTTGGCGAGTATTGTGTCGAGGACTGTGTAACGTCCGGACTTATGGGCCGCATCTACCGGGTGCTCCACATGGATAACAGTGAGGCCTATTCAATTTGTGTGCTGCCTCACCGCGCGAGCAAGGATGCACGCCTGGGTGGGCGTCTACGCCGTTACGCACAGCAAGCTTCAGAACTGGTCCATCCAAACCTCGTAAACATTATTGAGTGGAAAATTATCCGCGGAAGGTTCTGCTTGATCATGGAGCCGATTACCGGATCCAGTCTGCAAAAAGTTCGGCGAGACAAATTGCAGGACCTCGATGAAGGCTTCGACGCGATTGAATGGGAGACCACAGAGGAGCATACGTCGGGCGAAATTGTGATTCCTTCGACCTTCGGATTCGGTGAGCAATGGGCGAAAGAAATTGTCACTAACTTGGTGGAGGTGCTGACCTACTTGCAAGAGAAGCGACTGGCCCATAGCGCTCTTTCGCCAGATTATATTTTCGTCGACTCATCGGGTCGCGTGCAGTCGGCTCTAGGGGGCCTGCTCGCAGTTCTTGGGCGGCCCTTATTCGAAGTTATTGTATCGTCCGAGATTTCGCCGGTGAATAGCGCAACTGAGGAGCGCGAAATCAACGTGATTGATGTGATGAGCCCTGAGGTCCAATCCGGGAGTGCGCCTACGATAAAGAGCGATTTATACGCATTGGGCACTTTAGTCTACTGGATGTTTACGGGGAGGCAGTTTTCAGCACTCCCCACTTATGTAGCGCTCGGGACCTTTCGCCCCGATGTTAAAGAGTATTGGAGCGAGATTGCGGATGCGCTTCTTGAGGCAGATCCAGAAGCGAGATTGGATAGTCCATCTTCTTTGATTTATCGGATGAGTGAGCCCGAGGTGAATGCTGCCGCTACTGACCTTACCGTCGATACGGAAGTCGAAGTTGCTGAAGAGCCAGAAGAGCCAAAGACGAAGACGAAACGAGGTCCCTTGATTGCGAGTTTAAGTATCATTGCTCTAGTGGTAGTCGTGGCGCTTGGCGCTTTGGTTTTCATGTTTTCGGGTGGAGAAACGGCAGGCAATGAGTTCGTCGCAGCGGTAGAGGTGGCGGCGCAAGCCCCGGAGGTTCCCCAGTGGGTCGAAGTCGCGTTCGAATCAGTAGCTGGAGCACAGATTTTGGCGATTGATGAGGCCGGAACTGAAATAACCCTTGGAAGCATTTCGGATGGAGGCATGTTATCGGTTTCCGAAGTTCTTGAGGCCGGAACCTATCGATTCCAGATACAGCACGAAAATTATCAGGGGATAACAACGGAGCCCTATGCTTTGACCGTCGAAGAATTAGTCTCGGTCAAGGTGCCCCTGGAACCTCTGCCGTCTCAAGCAGAAATCTGGACGATCCCTAATGGAGCTGAGATCGCAGTGAATGGGGTCGCCCGAGGACAATCTCCCATTCGTTTAACGGGGCTGCCCTCGGAGGTTCCATTGACGATCACTGCTTCGTTGGAGGGACGACGGAGCGAATCTCAGAGCATTACCCTCGAACCGAACTCCGGTGTTGTGATCGATTTTGGAGAGTTCGAAATGCAACAGGCGTTCATCATGCCAAAGATTGCGCTCTCAGGAGAAAC
>JBCCBL010000145.1:0-7167 GCA_039034055.1 Verrucomicrobiota bacterium
CCTCCTCCTCAAGATCGACCACGCTGCGAGGCTTAGGCCCCAAGCCCTGTTTCGAGCGTATGATGTTATCGAGGTGATCGGGTACCTGATGAAATTTCTGAGTGCCGACGACCAGGTCCAAATCCGGTAAACGTTCCAGTAATTCGGAGCCTCGATTTTGCGCCATACACCCAATGATTCCGAGGATGTAATCCGGGTTTTTGCGCTTATTCCTGGTGAGATATCCCGCCTTGCCAATCGCTTTCTGTTCAGCTTGGTCGCGCACCGAGCAGGTGTTCAACAAGACGACATCCGCCTGATGTTCGGAGCCGACAATCGAATAACCGCGGTCCCGCAGCATCGCTGATACGGCTTCGGAATCACGCTCATTCATCTGGCACCCGTAGGTCTTGATGTATACCCGGTTCATAGTGAAATGCTGGAAATTGCCAATTTTCCAGAAATGGTCAATGAAAAGGGGTTTTGCACGACGAGCCCGTTTGCAAGATCCGCGAACCCATATTTAAACAGTCGCACTGAAAAGTACCTAACCGGCTCACTCGGGTTTTTTCACACAGAAATCGAGCATGTGTTCACGCTTGAGATACTTGCGTGCATAGGCCACCAGGTCCTCGGGTTTCAGGGCCTGAAGGCGCTCGTCAAATTTGAAAGTGTGGTCAATCGCCTGACCATAAAGCAGGGAGATTCCGACTTGGAGGCTTCGACTCTCTGGACGCTGCATGCTCATCTGATGTTGGGCCCGGAGTTGGGTGATCGCCCGTGCACACTCTTCCTCTGAAATGCGCCCTTCCTGGATACGTGAAATCTCCGCATCATACTCTGCGTAAACCGCTTCCACCTGATCCGGATGCGTGCCTGCATAAAACTGGAAGGCTCCGAACTCCGCCGCAGGCAGGCGGGTACTTCCGACAAAATAGGCCATGCCTTTTTCCTCGCGCACGCGCTGAAACAGCGGGCTCGACATCCCGCTCAATAAACCATTCAGGGCAATCCCCGCATCGTTATCGGCATCGAGAAATCCGGCATCTTGAAACATCCGGAGTACCACTGCTTGTTGCCGGTCCAAAGGATAGTCGATCCGAGAGTCTCCGGCATAGGGCTCCGGGTCCGAGGATAGGGCGAGCGTCTCCCCGCCCACGACACCCGCAAAAGCGTTCGCAAACTTTGCGTGATCAACCTCTGGATCGACATCTCCCGCCACCAGAATCAAGCAGTTACGGGCGTTTATAAATTTGGATCGATAGTCCTGAACCGACGAAACGTTCAGCGCAGCCAAATCATCGATCGTTCCCAAAGGAGAGCGCCCAAAAACGTGACCCCCATAGAAAACCGTGCGCGCAACGCGGCGTCCGTGGGATACCACATCATCCAAAGTCTCTTTGATTCGCGCGATTTGCGCGGAGCGCTCCCGCTCGAAAGTCTGCTCATCAAAAACCGGAGAGATGATTGCCTCCGAAAGAATATCCAACGCTACGTCGAGATCGCTCGAAAGGGATTCCATCGACAGGCCAAAGGTGTTGTTTCCCGTCTGACCCGAGAAAGACGCGCCGATTCGGTCTACAGTCTCGGCTACTTCCGAAGCGGTTCGCTTTTCGGTGTCTTTTGTGAGCAAGGTGGCAAGCAACTGATTCAGCCCTGACACCCCCGGTGGATCCCAAACCGGCCCACCGCGCCCTAACAGCCGAATCGATATCGAAGGTAAACGTTGATCCGGCAGGTAAAGGATACCCAACCCGTTATCCAGGGTTTCCAAATGGAAATTGGAAATCTGGGATTTTTTCGCAGACAGGCTCGGGATCGTGTTTTTCGCGGCGGCAGCGGGAGAGGCTTTGGGTTCGAGCGTCACAAACGTCTCACCTTCCGGTACCAAATATCTTTCGCCGAGGGACTGGAGCGACTCAGGAGTCACTGCTAAGAGTTGCTCAACAAAGCGCTTGGGATATTTGAGATCCCCCACAACGACCTCTGCTGATCCCAGTCTTGAGGCTTGGCTGCTAACGGTCTTGAGGCTACTCAATCGGGAATTGAGTATTTGTCGTTTCGCACGCTCAACTTCATCCGTGGAGATCGTATTTTCGAAAAAGCGATGATATTCCGCACGCACTGCGTCTGCGGCGGCGGTGACCTTATCAGGATCGGCTTCCCAAGAAATCCAAAACAACCCCGAGGACCCTGGATTCCAACAGGAGGCATCAATGTCATGCACTAAACCAAGTTCTTCCCGGATTTTTTTGAAGAATACGGAGCTTTCACCTGCACCTAAAATGGCCGCTAGGACATCAAGGCTGGTCGAATCTTGATGGCTTATCGAAGGCACCCGATAAGCCAAGCCTCCCTGCGCGATCTCAATCTCAGCGAATTCGCGATGGCTCCGCGCACTGTATTGGTATTGCTCATCCTGAAGATAGATGTCCTCCGTGAAAGTCCGTTCAATCCCTCCTAGCGAACTTTCAACGGTTTCCCAGAACGCTTCGGGAGGGACTGCTCCGACCACGACCAAGACCGTATTATTCGGTGCGTAGCGAGATTTGTAGTAGTCGAGCAGGGCTCCACGCTCGACTTGTTGGAACAAGTTTCGATGGCCAATCACCGGATAGCGATACGGATGTGTCTGGTAAGCTGTCCTGAAAATAGCCTGAGAAAAACGGCTACCCGGATCATCCAAGCCCATGTCAATTTCCCGAAGGATTACGTCTTTTTCCCGGATCACTTCATCCGCTGGGAGCGTCGAGCGGAAGACGATGTCAGTCAGAAGATCGAGTTGTTTTTCAAAGGTATCTGCCAGGCTATCGATGTAATAAACGGTCCGGTCAAAAGTGGTGTAGGCATTGATGTAGCCCCCGTGGTCATCGACTTCGCGTGAAATATCCAAGGCCCCACGGGTGGGTGTCCCTTTAAACAGCAAATGCTCCAGATAGTGCGAGAGTCCGGCACCCAGCCACGGGCCCTCATGAATACTACCCGTTTTCACCCAGAACTGGAGGGAAACCACCGGCGCAGCGTGGTCCTCGCAGTAGACAACCGTCAGCCCATTTTCCAAAACCCTACGCTCTACCTGCTGCCGATTTAAAGTCTCTAAAATTCTCCCAGATGCTCCACTCATACCATTTTCCTCAAACTTACCACCTGCCCACAAAACACAACCTAAACCCAATATTTCACCCTTGTGCTTACCGGCTTTGGCTAATGACATTGTTTAACCACGAATGGACTCCAATGAACGCGAATTAATTTTTAAGGACGAAGTATATCAGATTGTTGGAGCAGCCATGGAAGTGTCATCGAGCATGGGATGCGGGTTTTTAGAAGCGGTATACCAGGAAGCGCTGGGTATCGAATTCAGTATTCGTAAGATCCCTTTCACGCCTCACCCAAGAATACAACTACGCTATAAAGGGCGGATGCTGCAAAAGGAGTATATTCCAGACTTTCTTTGTTTCGGGGAGATAATTATAGAAATCAAATCAATGAAGTCTCTGACCACAAACGAAGATGCACAAATCTTGAACTATTTAAAAGGTACTGAAAAATCCCTCGGAGTCCTTTTAAATTTCGGGCCGACCCGGATAGAGTGGAAGAGACTCGTCCGTTGAACCTCTTTCTTCGTGTCTATTTGTGTCCATTCGTGGTCAAAATACTTCTTTTTCTAGCATGAAGCGCCTCTTTATTTTTCTCATTCCGGTCTTGATTGGGGTTGTTGTCTTTTTCGGCATACGCAGTCGAGTCCCTCAGGTGGAGGTTGCGCAGGTGCAGAAGGGGCCGGCCTTGGATGCGGTATCAGGGAATGTTGAGATTCTACCCGTTCTTGAAACGTTCGTGAAAGCGGAACGGGGAGGGATCATCGAATCAGTCATCACCCTGCCCACCGATTCCGTTGTTGCCGTGAGTGTCGGAGCGACCTTGGCGACCCTGGACACTGAACAAATCGAGTCGGAAATTGAACTCGCCCAGCTACAATTAGAAGCAGCTGAAGCGCGCCTCACCACTCCAACCGAGTTTGATCTACAAAAAACCCGGCTCGAAGAGGAATTCGCATCCCTGAAAAATCTGAAATCAACCGGAAGTGTCGCCGAAAACGAAATGGCACGCACGCGATCCGAAATCGAGCGGCTCACCGTTTTGGCAAATGCCGAGCAAGCACGGCGCGAACAAGAAGTCGTTCTCCTCAAAAACCAACTTGCCAAACGAAAGCTTTGGGACCGCCAACACACCATCGTCGCGTCCACCCCCGGCCGGCTCAACGAGGTCTATGTATTCCCTGGCGACATTGTATATACCGGATCTCAAATCGCCAAAATACACTCTCACGAACTCCTGATCCAAGTATCCGTCCGTGAGGAAGATTTTATTGGAATTACCATCGGAAATATGGTCCAAGTCCGCTTCCTCGCCCATGGCAATCGCGAATTTTCTGGCACCGTAAGCGGACTCTCACCGATCGCCGACGCGGATTCACGCCAACGCGATGTCTTCGTCACCCTTGAAAACCCGCCTGAGGGCCTCGTCGCAGGTATGACGGGTCAAGCAGTCGTAGTCAAAGCTGAGCGTGCCGATACCTTGACTATACCACGCCGCGCTCTCGTGGGCGAATACGTCTATGTCGTTGAGTCAGACCGCGTAAATCTGCGCAAAGTGGAAACGGGTTTTGTAGGACTCCACGTTGCCGAAATCCTTGAAGGACTGGACCTGGGAGAATCCATAATTGTCGACCGGCCCCACCTCTACCGAGACGGAGAGCACGTGCGCCAGGTTTCGCTGGATTGAAGATTGAGCCAATGAAGGTAAGCTTCGAAATCGCCTGGCGCTTCATTATCGGGCGCAAACGAGCCATGGGAATGAGCCTGTTGGGCATCGTCTGCGGTGTTGCATTTTTTATCCTCACCCAAGCCCAAACCACCGGCTTCCAGGGATTCTTCGTTGAGACCATTTTAGGCACCAATGGAGCCATCCGAATCACCGATGGTTACCAGGAAGTATCCTCAGAGATGACAGTTGAAACAGCCAGTGACGCCAAGAGCACCGTGCGGATGCTGAGTGGGCGCCAATACCAGGACGGCATCGCATATCCACAAGACATTCGCAGCGCGGTCGCCCAGTTTTCCGAAGTCACCGGGATCTCCGAAATCCTCGAGCGCCGCCTTCAGGCTCAAAGCGGATTTCGCCTGCAACCGGCACGGGTATTCGGGATGCGGATCGAAGATCATAGCCGCGTATCGGTCATCGAAGATCAAATCACCCTCGGCTCCCTAAGCGATTTCTCTTCCGACCCCTTGAGTGTGATGATTGGGACCAAGCTCGCGGATCGACTTCGCATTCAAATCGGAGATTCGATTATCCTGCGCACACCAGATCTGAGCCGTTCCTACCGCGTCAAAGCGATCTTCGAATCCGGTGTGGAGAATATTGATAAAGAGCGTGTCTATACCCACCTCTCAGAGGCACGATCTCTCCTGAACTTACCCTTCGGCGAATCTTATCTTCAGGTTGGCCTCAAGGACCCTGAGAAAGCAGAAAGCATTGCAGATCAAATGAGATATGCGGTCAATCACGTCGCCATTTCTTGGCAAGAACGCGAGCAGGCATGGTTGAGCGTTTTCTCCGCCTTACGTTACTCCGCCGCCATCAGCATGTCCGTAATCATCCTCCTTGCGGGCATCGGCATCTACAGCGCATTGTCTATGCAGGTCGTCGAAAAACAGCGCGAAATCGCGATATTGCGTGCCACCGGTTTTTCTCGCACAGACATCTCCAGCGTTTTCATTTTCCAGGGTAGCATTATTGCCAGCATCGGGGTGACGGCTGGTTGCGCTCTCGGAGCCCTTGGCACCTGGGGCATCACCCAAATCCCCCTGCGTATCCGAGGAATTTTCTCTGCAGACCACTACATCGTGGCTTGGGACTGGAAACACTACGCCCTGGCCGCAGTCATCGCTTATGGGGTCACCCTCTGTGGGAGCTGGCTACCGGCACTCCGCGCCGCCAAGACTGAACCCGCAATCGTGATCCGTGGGAACTGATCCAAAGCGACCGATCCTCGAAGCCCGGGACTTGGCTTGCACCATCGGTGAAGGGGCTGCCCGCGTCCAGGCTGTTCGAGGAGTCAACCTCAGTTTGCAGGCAGGAGAGCTTGTTGCGATCTCCGGGCCTTCCGGTTGCGGCAAAAGCTCTCTGCTCTACGCGCTGGGACTCCTCGACCAACTCGCATCTGGAGAAATCATCCTCGGAGGCCAGCCAACCGCAAACATGTCCGAAACGGAACGGACCCATCTGCGCAACGCGGCGATAGGCTTCGTGTTTCAATTTCACTATTTACTCAGCGAATTCTCAGCGCTCGAAAACGTGCTGTTGCCGATGCGGAAACACGGGCAACTCAGTCCCCGAGAACAAACCGAGAGAGCGCATTATCTTCTCGAACAAGTCGATATGTCCGACAAATCGAAGCGTCCTGGGAATCAGCTCTCCGGAGGCGAACGCCAGCGAGTGGCCTTGGCCCGAGCCCTGGCAAACCAACCGAAAGTGGTCCTTGCCGATGAACCGACCGGAAATCTGGACCAAGAAAACTCCGAGCGAGTGTTCCAGATGCTGCAAAACATTGCCCAGACCCAGGGCTCCGCGGTGCTCCTGGTGACTCACAATCCCAAACTCGCCGCCCAGGCCAATCGCACTCTGGACATGCGCGACGGATTGCTACTCTAGATTCCAGGAGTTCCGGAATGGCGATCAACTGACCCGACGGCTTGACTCCCGGCGCTGGGTATCTGACTTGAACTTCTTTTTTGCAAGTTCGCGCATATCGATCGCTACATCGTCGTCCTCAAAAATCTCCTGTCCAAGCAGGGCCTCAATGATGTCCTCCATGGTGATCACACCGGCGACCGATCCAAACTCATCGACCGTGACCGCCAATTGTTGGTGATTCTTCAAAAACACCTGAAGAGCATCCGCCGCCGAGGCGTTTTCCGGAATAATGAGGACATCTTGCTTCAGCTCTACGATCGAGCGATCATCTTCATCGCGTGCCATCGCAGCCAGCAAATCGCGACGGCGCACAACCCCAGAAATCCCGTCGATATTCCCATTGTAAACGGGAAGGCGAGCGAACGGGATATTTTTGAAGTCTTTGAACACCTCTCCAACCGTTGAAGTCTCATCGAGCGCTGTCACCAC
>JBCCBL010000146.1:0-7161 GCA_039034055.1 Verrucomicrobiota bacterium
CGATGTGGATATTGTATAGCTCCTCAATTTGTTCAGACGTGAGCGTGTCTGTTTCTTTGAGAATATCTAAGACGGTATCGTTGTGGTCCTCAAACATGGGGTTGGTTTCGGAAAGATAAGTAGATGATTTAAAGAGATTAAGTGCTGGGGTTTGCTAAAGATCTGCGCCGGATTCGATGAGTCTGTTTCGCATATTCTCGGATTCTTGCGCTTTGGAAAGCGCGGTCTCTGCAGTGATCAAACCTCGGTTGTAGAGGCTCATCAGATATGTATCGAGCATGATCATACCTTGGTTCCCTCCAGTCTGAATATCAGAATTAATTCGATAGGTTTTATTCTCACGAATCAACTGAGCAATCGATGTATTGGTAATCATGATTTCGTAGCCCGCGACACGCCCACCGCCGACTTTGCGACATAAGACTTGAGAAATGACCGCGACCACCGAAGAGGCGAGCTGGGTTCGGATTTGATCCTTGGTTGACGCCGGAAAGGCATCGACGATTCGGTCGACAGTGCGAGCGGCTCCAGTCGTATGGAGGGTGCCAAAGACCAAGTGCCCCGTCTCTGCCGCGCTCACGGCAGCTTCGATGGTCTCGAGGTCTCTCATTTCACCCACCAGGATGACGTCCGGATCCTGGCGCAAGGCACCTCGGATAGCATCGGCAAAGGACGTAACATCAATCCCAACTTCACGCTGGGTTACTAGGCATTGCTTGTGATTATGGTAATACTCAATTGGATCCTCAATGGTGATGATATGGCCATCGGTGTTTTCGTTGATCCAATTTATCATCGAGGCCAGCGTCGTAGACTTGCCCGACCCAGTGGGACCGGTGACCAGGATCAAACCTCTGGGCCGTTTCAATAAGTCGATAATCTTGTCGGGCAACCCTAGCTCTTTGACTTTGAGGAGCGTGTTGGGTATCTGGCGGAGCACCATCCCGTAATGACCCTTTGCTTTGAGAACACTGACCCGGAAACGGGCTTTGTCCATAAAAGCGAATCCAAAATCCGCGCTACCACTCGTTTTTGCCCTTTGTTGGTGACCGTCGGAAGCGATCGCTTTCATGAGGCTTTCGGTGTCTTGAGGCGTCAGTTCAGGTCCATCGACAGGCACCATTCCTCCGCCCAATCGGAGTGTTGGTGCTTGACCGGCTTGCAGATGAAGGTCGGAAGCACCTTGATCCACCATCAAGGTCAACAGGTCGTTCATCTCGTAGGACATCAGTGTAGGCGAGTTCGATTGTTTCAGTATATGGGCGAATTAGCCTTCAGCTACGGTGACATGTAGGACTTCCGAAATCGAGGTGATGCCTGCCACCACCTTGCGAACCCCATCTTCGCGGAGGGTCCGCATGCCGAGTTCGCGTGCTTTTTGTCGTAGATCCACCAGGGTCCTATTTTCGTAAATCATCTGCTGCATTTCCTCATTTACCATGAACATTTCAAAAAGACCTTTCCGTCCTTTGAAACCAGTTCCTCCGTTTGCCGGATGAGGGATGCCCTTCATAAAATTGGCATCGGACGTCAATTGGTCTGAGCGCAGACCGATCATTGCGAGTTCAGCCTCCGTCGGCTCGTAAGGTTCTCGATGCGACGGATCAATCTGGCGCACCAGACGTTGGGCTAATACCGCGCGGAGGGAAGCAGCAACCAGGAACGGTTTCACACCAATATCCACGAGTCGACTCACTGCGCTCGGAGCATCGTTGGTGTGAAGGGTGCTGAAAACCATGTGGCCCGTGAGGCTCGCGTTTACGGCTATTTCCGCCGTCTCTTTGTCTCGGATCTCTCCAACCATGATGATGTTGGGAGCTTGACGCAGCATTGCTTTGAGAGCCGCTGAGAAGGTCATACCGATGTCTTTTCGGACCTGAACTTGATTGATTCCTCCAAGTTCATATTCGACCGGATCTTCGACTGTGATTATTTTGCGATCGGGGTGATTGATAACATTGAGGGCCGAATAGAGAGTGGTCGATTTTCCCGAGCCGGTGGGGCCCGTCACCAGAAATATGCCATCGGGCATTCCAATGATTCGCTCGAACATCGATTGGTCATCGGAGAAAAACCCGAGTTGAGGCAGACCCAATTTGAGACCCTCTTTGTCCAAAATACGCATTACGATGCTCTCACCAAAGGCCGTCGGGAGCACGCTGACTCGCAAGTCGATCTCTTTGCCATTGGAGGTCACAGAGATGCGGCCGTCTTGCGGGATTCGCTTTTCGGCGAGCGAGACCTTTGCCATCAATTTCAAGCGAGAGATAATCGTTGGTTGGAGTCGCTTGGGCGGATTTTCAATCTCCTGCAAGACTCCATCGATCCGATAACGCACCCGGAAGCGTTTTTCCAAAGGCTCTAAGTGAATATCAGAACTGCGCCTGCGCAGCGCCTCGGAGATGAGCATCTCAACGAATTTGACAATGGGTCCATCCGAGTCGTCTGATGATGAGCTGGACGAGATAGACTCAGTAACGGAGCTGAGGCTTTCTTCCTCGCCAGACATCCCAGAGAAGATCTCGGACATTTCGGCTGAGGATTCAACGATCTTGTAGTGCTCTTTGATAGCCTCATCAATACCCGTGTAGGTCGCCAAACGAGCATCCACCGATTTTCCCAGGACGTGTCCAATATTGTCCAGGGTGTCTACATCCAAGGGATCGGAAATCGCGATTTGGATGCTAGTATCATCCACTTCGAGTGGAAATATATGATACTTTTGCGCCATTTCAGCGGTGATCAGCCCCTCGCATTCTGGAGAAAGGCGAACGTCCCCCATTTCCACCATCTCCATGCTGAATTCATCGGCGAGTGCCGAAGTCAGAGCCTCATGTGTCAGCAGATCTTGAGAAATTAACATCTCCAACACAGCGGTGTCTGGATCGTCTTCTGGCCTGGCTTCGGTGGCCTCGTTGCGGACCGAGTCAACAGTGTCCTCGGGAACAAGTTCGCGATCAATGATCAGTTGGACGACGAATTCATCGGCAGATGTCACGATATGGGGTAGTCTGGGTTGGTTTGGTGTCGGAGAATCTCTAGCGATTCAGAGTCAGAAGGAATTCGGCGTTTGAGCGTGTTTTCTTAATCCTCTGTATCAGCATTTCCATAGCTTCGACGGATGGTACGCCTTTCATAGCTCGGCGCAATGAGTAAATCTTGCGCATCTCTTCTGGGTGGTAAAGCAATTCCTCTTTTCGGGTTCCACTTTTTTCGAAACTCAAAGCTGGAAAGACCCGTTTGTTGACCAACTCCCGATCCAGAACAAGCTCCATATTGCCGGTTCCTTTAAATTCTTCGAAGATCACTTCGTCCATCTTACTTCCAGTTTCGACGAGGGCAGTACCCAAAATTGTCAAAGATCCGCCGCCCTCAATGTTACGCGCTGAGCCAAAGAATCGCTTTGGCTTCTGAAGGGCATTGGCTTCGACCCCTCCAGAGAGGATTTTGCCGCTATTCGGCATTGTGGTGTTGTAGGCCCGGGCAAGTCGCGTGATCGAGTCGAGAAGGATGACCACATCTTTGCCAACCTCTACCATGCGGCGGGCTTTTTCGATGACCACTTCAGCCGCATGGACATGACTCTCGGCATTTTCATCAAAGGTAGAGGCGATGACCTCAACCTCCTCGTGCACCTGACGGCGGAAATCAGTAACCTCCTCAGGACGTTCGTCCACGAGCAGGATCATCATGTGAGCATTCGGGAAATTGGTCTGGATCGAGTGAGCGATCGACTGCATCAGGACCGTTTTACCAGCACGGGGCGGAGCGACGATCAAACCGCGTTGACCGAATCCGACCGGAGAGACGCAATCGACAACCCGCATCGAGGTATCGTCCCAAGTGATGGTGATCCCCGCTTCTTTAGGGGTCTCGAGCAGGATGCGTTCAGTGGGATAATAGGGAACCAACTCGGTGAAAGGGGTAATGCCCTGAACCTCCTCAGGGTCGCGGCCCATGATCGAATTGATCTTCAAAACGAACGGACAGCTCTCATCCTCGCGAGGAGCGTGCACATAGGTATCGACTATATGACCGGGCTGCAGGCCAAACTTTTTGACGAAACAACCTGGAACATAGGAGGAAAGGGCCTTCTGGCGGTAATTGTCGATTTCATACACCAGCATGCCTGCATCATCCTCCGAATCGGGGATGGGATCGAACACTCCTACAATGCGCAACGGCTGTTTGCTCGCCGCAGCACTTCGGAGAATTTCTTGAACCAGTACAATGCGCGACGGCACGGTCTCGAAATCGATTTCGATGCGATCTGCATAAGCACGCAAGTCGTTTAGCTGCATTCGATAGAGTCGATTGAAGTCGAGTTCCAACGCCTCCATGTCTGCCACTTCTAGAAAAAGCTGGTCAAGCGACTCACTCTCTTGAAGGGATTCGTCGAAAGGCAAGTTTCCGTGTTCAAGGCCAACCTCCTCTTCAAATTGCCGTCGACGCTGACGCTGCTTTCTCTGGGATTTGGAGAACTTCTGGAATTTTTCCTTTTTCTTGGGCTGAAATTTTTCCTTTTTGCCGCGCTTAAACGGTGGCTTTCCGCCTCCATGATGATTCTCGTTTCTGTGAGGACGGTTTCCTGACTCCTCCCTCGGATTGCCCCCTGAATTTCCATTTTTTGATTCATTGGGCGGAGGGGAACCTTCTTCACTCCGGAATTCCGGACGGGCCGCAATACTGGCAAACTTCATAACCTCAGACTTTTTTGAATCTGGATAATCGGCAGCTGCAGTATCACCGTCGACATCCCCTTTTTCGGAACTACCTCCCGAATCATCGTCACTCGAATAGAGTAGTTGCGGTTTGTCTCCGGCCTCAGGCTTAACCTCAGCACGTTGCCCATCGAACAATTCGGACTGCGCAACCGGAGATTCCGCGTTGACCTGTTTCTTAGCTGCTTTTTTGCGTGGGGCGCGTTTTTTCTTAGCAGCAGCTTTTTTCGGAGCCGGTGATGCTTCCTCCAATTCGGAAGCGTTTGGCAAATCTTCTTGAGCCATAAGTGTTTTACAGATTGTTCGGAAAAAAATTGATCGAGACTACAGACGCCGGAGGACTCATAGGGAGTTCAATTGCAGTGGGCTCTGCAGCTTTCAACGCGCAATGTGAAGGATCGGAAACAGGGGATCTCATCAAACCATCGGGAACCGCAGAGGAAATAAACCGTTCCCGACGCACTACTCAGACCATACAAGAGAGACTCAAAACAGAATTTCAAGCATTTAAAACCCTAAATTCAGCAGCCGCCGATCAATGCAATAGTAACGATTCGCAAGTCTAAGCTAGGGTTGCCCGATCAGTTCTCGGACTTGCGCCTTCAGAAATTCGACTGAACCATCATTGCTAAGGACCCGATCTGCCCTCTTGACCTTGATTTCCGTTGGAAACTGTCTCGAGATCCGTTTGCGGGCCGATTCCTCATCCACTCCCCGCTGAGCCAGACGCCGAAGCTGCACCTGGAGAGAAATGCTCAAGCAGATACTCGCGTCGAAATAAGTTTGCAGGTTCTTTTCAAAAAGCAGCGGGATTTCGATAATCACGGGGTCGTCTCCCGATTTCTCCAAGAGACCCATCCAACAATGCCTCACTTTAGGATGCAGGAGCGCCTCAAGCCACTTTAGCTCGGCTTCATCACCAAAAACGATTTTTCCAATTTCCGCCCGATTCGCCGAACCGTTATTCAAGAGCACATCATTTCCCCAACGAACCCGAAGTTCCTCCTGGGTTTCCCGATCCCTTTCCAGCAATCCCCGGACTACACGATCCGAATCCATCGTTAACCAACCAGCTCTATCGAAAAGATCCAGTACCGTCGACTTGCCTGCACCCATGCTCCCGGTGAGCGCTAGCTTCCTTGCGAAGGATCCATGGTTCGACTTCTCTGGGCCTGCGATCATAGCTAAGGTGTCCTCATGAGACCACAAGCTCGAGCATGCGGACAAGACCATTTCGCCGGAATTTTAAAACCTGCTTTGCCGAGATCCAAACGCTCCAATCTGCGGGGCCTTTTTCTCTGACCCGGATTTGGCTCGCATCATCAACAATTCCTTCGAAACGGACTACCGTGAGCCAGCGCGCGCCTTTCAAATGAGCATTCCTCAAAAATGAAGCCAATGTAGTGTTGGAGGTTCCGACAACATGCTTCACCTCGATAAATATGTTCGTATCAGACGCTCTTTCGATCACCTCGAAATCACAAGTCTTGGCACGATCTCGACGCCTTGGGGAACGTATGCGATCTCCAAAAAACTCGACCTTCCGTAAAGCAAGACCGAGCGAGAGGAAGTAAGCACCCGCCAAGTACTCCGCGAAAAGAGAAAGGTCTCGAGGGTTGCCAGCTTTCAAAATGCGATGCTTGGCCTTCGGCACCTCGAGCGTATAAGTGTCCCAAAGGGAATGAGCGCTCACGAGACTGATCGAGTGGCTCTCCACGAAAGTTCCTACTCCGCGGACTGAGGACTCACGGGCTTGAGCGTTGGGAACAGAATCGTGTCGCGAATATTTGCCGCACTCGTCAACATTATCACCAAGCGGTCAATCCCCATACCCATACCCCCCGCCGGAGGCATTCCATGCTCAAGAGCCGTCAGGAAGTCTTCATCGAGGTTTTGAATTTCCTCTCCGACTTGAGCTTCCAATATGCGCCGCTGCACAAAGGGATCATTTTGCTCACTGTAAGCTGGAGCGATCTCCTGGCCGTTGATGCACAGCTCAAAAACATCCACGGTGTCTGGATCTTCAGCGCTTATTTTCGCCAGAGGTACTAATTCCTTGAGCACATGCGTGACGAAGGTCGGCTGAATCAGATTCGGCTCTACTCGCTTTTCAAACACATCATTGCTCACCTCATAGTCTTCGAGATCCGGATTCACTTCGATCCCCATCTTCTCCGTGAGATCCAGCTTCTTAGCCTTTTCAAAACTGAACCAATCCGGCTCACCGGTAGCCTCAATTACTAAGTCTTTATATCTCGCCACGCGGAAGGGCTCCCCCAAATTAATTGCGAGATCATCTTTACCATAAACGGGAATCTCTACTGCACCCACGACGTCGCGTGCCACTGTTTGAATAAGGCTCTGCACCAATTCCATCATCCCCTCGTAGCTTGAATAAGCCTCATACGCTTCAAGCATCGTAAACTCCGGATTGTGACGA
>JBCCBL010000147.1:0-7121 GCA_039034055.1 Verrucomicrobiota bacterium
GTCAAAGGGTCTCTACGGCTTCTTTTAACTACGAATGTACACGAATTTGCACGAAGAAATAAACTATTCGTGCGGGTTCGTGTGCATTCGTGGTTCATTTTTTAGAGCGTTTGGAGCAACGGGTCTTGGTCTTCTAATTCATTTTGATAAGTAGAACTAGGCTCGTTGAAAACCGTTCACACGCGCCTCCTGAACAGCCCCTTGATGTCGTCAATAATCAAATACAGGGTAGGAATCAAAATCAAGGTGACCAAGGTTGAGAACAGAATACCAAAGGCTAGCGTCACTGCCATCGGAACGACGATCTGAGCTTGTAAACTGCTTTCCGATAAGATCGGGATCAGTCCGATAAAAGTCGTCAAAGAAGTCAGAAGGATCGCTCGGAAACGGCGAATGCCTGCGTCTCGAGCGGCACTTGTAATATCAACACCCTTACGCACGCCTTGATTCACAAAGTCGACCATGACTAGGCTGTCGTTAACCACTACACCGGCGAGAGCGATGAGGCCACACATCGAAAGCACACTTATCGGCAGACCCAAGATCCAATGACCGACAGCAGCTCCAATGAAGCCGAAAGGGATCACTGACATAATAATCAAAGGCTGGACATAAGACTTCAGCGGTATCGCCATCAGAGCATAAACGACAAGCATCGCCAGGAATAATCCGGTTGCTAGCGTCCCCAGGGATTCTTGAGCATCTTGGCTTTGACCAGTGAGCTTGAAATCGATACCCGGATAGCGCTCAGCATATTTTTCATCGAAAATCCCCTCCAACTCCCGGGCGATTTTTTCTGGTTCCGCAATAGAACGGTCCGCCATCGCATTGATGTTCACGGTACGCCGCGAATCGAGTCGTTGGATAGCAGAATAGCCGGTTTTAAATTCAACACTGGCGACCCGAGTGAATGGAATTGTTGTTCCATTCGGCAGACGGAAAAACATCGACTCAAGGTCATTAACCTCTCCACGCTCATCGGCCGGATACCGGACCATGACTTTCACTTCGTCCTCGCCCCGTTGTATTCGCTGAGCCTCGATACCATAGAACCCGGCCCGAACTTGAGAAGCAATTTGTCCGAGAGTCAGTCCCATTGCTTCAGCCTCCGGAGTAATCGATAAGACCGCCTCGCGTGGTCCTTCAGTCAAGCTGATTGATTCGTTGAAAATACCGGGATACGCGGTCATCTCTTCCGAGAAGTCTTCGGCGGCCTCCTTCAGCACAGCCAAGTCATCTCCGAAGAGATTCACACTCAACGCTGGGAAATCATCATTGCCCCCACCGATCTCAAACGTCTCCACACCCGCTATGTCTCCAATAGCTTCACTCCACATGCGGCTGATTTGATCCCCATCAATCGAGCGCGCCTCAGACTTGTTGAGTTCTACGACCATGAATCCAGAACTACGGGATGACAGCGAGGTGCGAAGATGTTTAACCACACCCTCCCCTTCGGCAGATTCTATTTCTGCATCGACCTCTACCATAGCATCTTCAATTTGCACCATCGCACTCTGAAGATCAGAAAAACCCATTCCGTTTTCCATCTGCAACTGCGCGACTAGAAAATCACTCGGTAAAGACGGGAAAAATACAAAACGAATAATTCCTCCGGCGACGACTCCACCGGTAAGTATTAAACTACCCACGAACAGGGCGACCGTTGCGTAGCGAAACTGTAATGCTTTTTCGAGTAGGGGACGATAGATGTGTTGGATCACATGTTTGAGCCCCGAATCAATTTTTCCCTGAACAAATGCGATGGGCCCACGAGGCTGTTTATTGCTCCCGGGGCGCCCCAAGCTCATCAAGTGCGAGGGTAAAATCCATTTAGATTCGATTAAGGAGAAGACCAACGCAAGCACCACCACGGCTCCGATTGCCTTCCACAAGGGCCCAAACGCTCCCTCAATCATCAGCATCGGAATGAAGCTTGCGATAGTCGTCAACACTCCGAATGTAGCCGGCAGTGCCACTTGTCGTGCCCCAGCTATGACATTTTCTTCCGAAGGCCCGTTTAGTTCGACATAAGAATATATATTCTCTCCGATCACGATGGCATCATCGACCAAGATACCGAGCACTAAGATAAAGCCGAAGAGACTCAGCATATTCACGGATACTTCAAACTGTGGCATAAGCCAAAGGGTACCGAGGAAGCACACTGGAATGCCAACAACAACCCAGAACGCGACCTTGAGCTTCAAAAACAAACCTAAGAGAATGAACACCAAAAAGGCCCCTAAAGCCAAATTTTCGATCATCATATTGAGACGTCCCTTGAGGTAGAATGACACGTCCAACCATGTATCAATTTTGACTCCTTCAGGCAGTTCGAGCTGCTTTTCAGCAACGTAGTCTCTGACGATTTGCGCCAATTCCAACTCGCTCTGTCCACCCACTGAATACACGCTCAAGCTGACACTGGGCTTGCCGTTGAAGCGTGGGTTGCGCCGATCCTCTTCGAAGCCATCATTCACTTCCGCGACATCACCGATTAAGACGCGCCCACCGTCTGGTGTCTTTTTAAGAACGATTTCTTCAAAGTCTTTGCCCGTGTAGGCCTTACCTTCGGTTCGCAAGCGAAGATCGAATGCGTCTGTTTTAATCACTCCCGCAGGCAAGTCCACTGAGGAAAAACGCACCGCTTGTGCAACGTCATCCAGACTTACTTGATGCTGCTGTAATTTATTCTCAGATACTTCTATCGCAATTTCATAGGGCCGTATATCGTCCAGATCGACCCGACTGACGGAGCCTAGATTTAGAAGCTCAAGACGTATCTCCTTGGCGAGTCGCGTCATCTCAAATTCATCGATATCCCCATATATCTGGATATCGATCAAGTCCTGGATGATTTTCGTGCGACTAACAATGGGCTTTTCCGCATTTTCGGGGAAAGTGAATATTGATCCGATAGCGATGTTTACCTCATCAAGGATTTCTGAAATATCGTATTCAGGCTCTACTTCGAGTGCGACCGTTCCGAACCCTTCCCGAGCGGTAGACTCAATTTTCTTGATCCCTTCAATATCTCGAAGTGCCTCTTCGACTTTGATGCAAATGCCACGTTCTATTTCAGTGGGCGATGCACCTGGATAACTCATTTGCACCGTAATGAGATCCAGAGCAATGCGAGGCATAGCGGTCTTCTCGATGGAAAAGGTCGAGAGCAAACCAGCGGTTACGATGAGAAAGAGCAATAGGTTTGCTGCCACGGGATTACGAGCAAACCATGCAATCGTCCCCTTTTGCTGCAATTCTGGGGTCACCGCGCTCATTCTTGGTCCTGGCTCCAAGTGACCAGAGTCCCGGTGTAGAGAGACTGCGGCGAGGTTAGGCAAATCAGGTCGCCTTCCTCTATTCCACGGCGCACATAGACGTATGCACCATCGGCCAAAACTACTTCTGTCTCGCGGAAGGTGATCTTGTTTTCGTCATCGACTATCGCGATTTTATCTACTCCTTTAACAGCAGAACTTGGAATTTTAAATACATTTTTAAGTTTTGAACTCTCGAGTTCAGCAGTCACGAAACTACCGATACGTATCGTTTCTTTATCGGATTTGCTGAGCCTGGCGTAGGGATCATCGAGCCGCGCGATGGCAAAGAGCACACGACTTTCACGATCGATTACGTTTTCAGTCCGCACAACTCTAGCAATACGTTCAACGGGGAGCCCACCATCCTGAGCGATGAGTTTGACTGTCGGAAGCTCAGTCTGGTTTCCCTTGGTCGAGGGCAAGCTCACAAAGGGGATTTCTTTTGAGGTGATGGGCAAGCGAACCTCGGCGAAATCGATGGCAAGGATTTGGGCAACAGTTCCCCCCGCACCTAGGAATTGGCCCTCAGCGACTTCGCGAGTCTCGATCAAGGCATCGAAGGGTGCAAAGATCTGTGTGCGCTCAACATCACGTTTTGCTTTTTCCAAATCTGCTTCCGCTGCCAATATATTCGCTCGTGCCTCTGCGAGCTGAGGCTCACGAAGGGTGAGGGGCGAAGGAGCAGACTCTCCGACGCGTTCCCAATCGACTCTCGCTTGTTCACTCCGCGCAACTTCCTCGGCTAAGGATACTTCGGCCCGAGCGAGTTGAGCTTCGGCTAGCTTTAGAGCGGCTTCGTAATTAGAAGAATCAATCTTTATCAGTAGATCTCCTTCTCGGACAAATTCACCTGGATAAAGTTTGTCAGAGGTTTCCATGACACGCCCGCTGACTTCGGCTGAAATACGGGCCATGGTCCGCGCTTCTAGAAATCCTCGGGACTCGACGTGAACAATGGCTTCAGTCAGTTCCGCTCGCAGTACTTCAATATTGCGGGGAGCGATGACCTCAGGGCCCTCATCCGCTTTATCTCGGGGCCGCGCTATGATCCCAGCGGCCAAGACAGATACGAGAATTATAACAATTGGGAGGAGAATTTTCATGTCACACAGCAAGCGTCACCGCACAGAATCCGTGTGCAGTCCTGACTCAATTATAATTACCAATCGAAGGATTGAGCAGCAAACTCAAACTCTCCGTGTCCGGAACGTCCGAGACAACTCGAAATTGCGTAGGTTCCTGGGCTAATGGGTTTGCAACAAAGAGAACGCACTATCAAAGGAATAGACTGCATAAATTGCTTTAGCAGCGATTTTTATTCCAGCCTGGTTCTTGGAAGAGGCCCTTTCAGGTTATTTTCAGCGTTACGAGAACAGCTTTCGCTGTCGTTGCGTCGCAAAGCGAAGTGGTCACGCAATATCACGGAAGATCCCTGCTACTCACACAAAAAAGGGCCCAATCTGAGCCCTTTTTCAAAACCATGATTGTGCGGTCTAGAAGAATTTTCCAAATGAAACGCCGAATGTGAGCGGAGGAGCCACACTCACGGTATTACCACCCCACGATACATATTCAGCATCGAACATGTTGTTTGCGTAGACTCCCAAAGACCAGTCTCCCTTATTGTATGTGAAGCTCGTATTCATGATAAAGAAGGCATCGTTTTGATAGGCATAATCCTCTATAATAGCACCCGGGTTAGCTTCAATTATCTCATTAACATTGTCATCATTGGCAGCGCCTGTGAATGAGTCTTGCTGATATGAGAAATTGATATCCCATTTGAGATTTTCAGTCACTTTCCAAGTCAATCCTCCCGCGAAGGCCCAGCTCGGCGAGTATGGGAATTCGTTTTCCGAGAAATCTCCAGATAATTCACCGTCAAACTCATCGAAATTTGTATCGATGTAGGCAGACGACAGATACACATCCACGGTATCACTCGCCTTCCAGTCGATCAGCAGCTCTCCACCCCATTGCGTGGATTTACCAGCATTCTGGATTATCGCAAAGGTGCCCCCTTCTGGAATGACACTGACTTGTTGATCTTCCCACTCAGTCAGATACAAATTGAACTGAGCACTAATGTTGGTATCTGCGATGTTCTGTGCTCGATAGGCGATTTCGATGGATTCGGCATATTCTGGATCATAGCCGATGACTCCAACCTCCAAGCTCGTTGTGATCCCCCCAGAACGATAGTCTTGCTTGTACAATGCACTGATGTTCGATAGCTCATTAAATCGATAGGTTATGGACGCACTTGGAAGGAAGGTTGAGAAATCTTCGGTACCTTCAACGAGACCTGTCTGGAAAAAAGGAAGTTCAAACGGAATATTGACGGTATTGTCAGCGGATGTGGTCTGTTCCTCATAATCCAAACGCATGCCCACGCGAGCGGATAGTTTCTCAGTGAAGAAATATTCGTATTCTCCAAAGAAGGCATAATTTTCTTTTTCTGCCAATGTGGTGAATCCGATTTCGAGTTCTTCCGGGAGTAATGGGAGAAGAGGAGCGAACTCTGGGAAAATAGTAACGATAAACAAAAGGGGCTCGATCGAGGTGATGGCTGCTGATGTGTTCTCAACTTCTTCGTTGGTCGCAAATAAGCCGAGCGTTAAGTTCTGTTTGTCGGTCTCCCATAGAAGTTTAGCTTCGACTGTATATATCTCGCGTATAGCCTCCGAGACCGAGCGACCTTCATCGGCAGTGGTACCATCAAAATCCCCTGCGGTAGTCTGTGTGGACTCGAGATAAGAGCCCAAAATTTCAGCTTTGAAACCGTTTTCAAAGTCTTTCTGAAAGAGCTGAGCCACCGAAACGTCTTCCACCGATTCAAAAGTGTAGGCATCGACAGGACGTTCACGCTCGAATATATCGTTGTAGGTGACACCAAAGTAAGGATCTCCAGGAACGGTGGGGTTATATGTGCCGTCAGTACCAAAATTATGCAGCACATATTCACTTCCCTGCCCATAATCACTGTAGGCAACTGTGGTTAGGGACGAGAAAGACTCGTCATCCGTTTGAAATTTCAGCTTCACGCGTCCTTCGAGTTGGTCCTGCGGGTTCGAATCCTCGAGAAGAAATGGGTTCCATTCATAGCCATCAAATTCCTCATAGCTCGCGACAGCACGGACGGCCCAGTTATCATTGATGGCATAGTTACCCATAACGTTCCCGGTATATCCGAAAGCACTATTCACATTGCTGAACTTAGATCTTCCTTCAATTTGCGCTTCATTGAAGAAAATCGGATCTCTAGTCTTAATTTCAATGCCCCCGGCGATCGCTGATGCCCCGCGGTTCGTTGACTGACCTCCCAGGAAAATCTCTACCTGCTCGGTATCAAAGAGATTGAATGGGTTATTTTGCAGGGTAGCTGCGGATTGCCTAACACCATCAACCGTTACCGCCAGGGTAGTTCCGAAGAGAGTACCAGCTCCCCCAGAACCAAAAACACTCACTCCACGAATCGCGTAGCCACCATCTTGACCAAATTGCATAACCCCCGGCGTGCGTTGAACCACGTCCTCCAGGGTCTGCAGGTTGCGCTCTTGCATCGTCACTGAATCGGTGACCTTGACACTGTTTACAGTCTCAAGAAGCGTCCGGTCGCGCAGTTCACCGGTTACGGTGATTACATCAAGTTCGGCGATTTCGTCTTCTCCGGTGAGCGTCGAGTCTTGACCCGAGAGTCCGACGGTGAAGAGAACAGTCGAGGCCAAAAGCCAGGCTCTGGTGTTTGTTTTCAGCGTGTTCATGTCTGTATATTGAGGATTAGCAGTCAGATCA
>JBCCBL010000148.1:0-7110 GCA_039034055.1 Verrucomicrobiota bacterium
TCGCCGTCTACTGATTGGATCCGTTTTTATTCTACTGGTCGGCGTTTCAGCCCTGATCATTCGCCAGGCCAGCCGCTTGACATCTGAATTAGATACCATTGGTGGGGTCGCACGCCGGGTGAGTGAAGGCGACATATCTGCGAAACAGGAAACACCTTCCGCAGTTATCGAATTTCAGGAGCTTGCAAAGAGCATTGACCAAATGCGGGCACGCCTGGCCTCTCACATCATCGACTTGGATGCCGAGGTGGTCGCACAGACTAGGAAACTCACTGAGCAAAATGATCAACTCGCCCAGGAAATCGAGACCCGGTGCGCTGCCGAAAATTTAGCGCAGCAAGCCAGCCAGGCAAAGTCCGAATTCCTAGCAACGATGTCTCATGAGATTCGGACTCCCTTGAACGGTATTGTCGCGATGGTCTCCAAGCTCGACCAAGCAATCGTAGATCCGTCTCATCGCGAATGGATTAAGATTCTAAAAGTATCCAGTGAATCACTACTGACTCTCATCAACGACATACTTGATTTTACAAAGATTGAATCTGGACGCATGGAGCTTGAGTGCATCCCATTTTCCCTCGCAGAACTCAAGGAATCATTGTGCAACATGTTTCACGGACAATTTGCCGAACGCGGGATTGAACTGCGCTGCGACCTGGAACTAGATTCAAGTGATTGGCTTAAAGGAGACCCCAACAAGCTCCGGCAAATCTTAATAAACTTGATCGGAAATGCTCTGAAATTCACCGAATCAGGGTTTGTCCGGGTCGCTCTCAAGACAAATCAAGACCCCGAACGTCGTTTGGTGATCGAAGTAGAAGATTCCGGATTGGGCATTCCAACTGAAGCGCAGTCCAAACTCTTCAAAAAATTCGTCCAGGCGGACTCTTCGACCACCCGTAAACATGGAGGCTCTGGATTAGGTTTAGCGATCATCGATAACTTAGTCAGCTTGATGGAGGGCTCCATCCAATTTACAAGCGCATTGGGGGAAGGGACGTATTTTAGGGTTCAACTGCCTCTATCCATAGCGACCGAATCGGAAGTCTCTGCCTTCCAAGAAACAGTATCCAAATCTATACCCTCACCCGAATGTTTCGAGGATGCAAAGATTCTGGTGGTCGATGATAGTCAAATGAACCTGAGAGTCTCAGAAATACTACTACAAGAATATCCATTTCAAGTCTACACGATCAGTTCTGGAGAAGGCGCCCTCGAAATCTTGGAGAAAGAAGCGATAGATCTCGTATTGATGGATTGTCAAATGCCGGGCATGGACGGGTATCAGACAGCTCAGCAAATCAGAGCCTATCCCAATGGGCATTTAAACAAAGACGTTCCGGTCGTCGCTCTTACGGGGAACGTCACCGAAGAAGGTCAACGCCTTTGCGTCGAGTCGGGCATGATCCAACTCCTGTCCAAGCCAATAATCCCCGAAAAACTACTCGAAATTCTACAGAGTCTACTGACCCTAAAGCCCAAAGATGCTTCTAAAGAATAAGCATCGCGTCACCGTAACTAAAGAATCGATACTTTTCACGAATGGCTTCCGCGTAAATCGCTTTGAGCCACTCTACGCCTTCTTCACTACCTGGAGTTAGAAATGCAGCAACTAATCCAAAGAGAGTGGACCGCGGCAGGTGAAAATTTGTAATCATGTGATCGACTCCACGGAATTGATATGGAGGAATGATGAACAAGTCGGCTTCCCTCGAGTAATCCAATCCAGGTTTCAAATCGGGTTGGGGATTACGCAAACAATCTTCGATTGACCGAACTGATGTCGTTCCTACGGCAATACGTTTTCCGATATAATCGTGGAGCGCCTCATAACTACGGCTCGGCACCCAATAGCGCTCTCTATGAATCGGATGGTCCTCAATATTATCGGTCTTAACCGGGCGAAATGTCCCCAACCCGACACGCAAGGTCAAATCGTGGAAAAAATGCCCCTCCCGCTCCAATTGTCGCAAAATCGCTTCAGTGAAGTGCAATCCCGCGGTTGGGGCCGCCGCGGCCATCCTTTTATCTCGATCTGCATAGACAGTCTGGTAGCGGGAATTATCTTCGGGCACATGGTGATCCCGCTTAATGTAGGGCGGCAGCGGGAGTTCGCCTAAGGCATCTGCCATCTCCACGACACTTGCATGTTGTTGGAGGGCGAAGACGATTTGCGCAGTTCCTTCGGTAAGATCTCGCCCACACACCTCTGCTTGGAATACATCCTTGATCGCAAACGTGGCTCCGATCGGCAACTTTCGACCAGGCTTCACTAGGCATTTCCATTCCAAGGCGTCGGAATCGCTAGGTTCTAAAAGTACGCACTCCACCGCGCCGCCAGTCGGGCGAAAAGCCCTTAAGCGGGCACGAATCACCGAGACATTGTTACGGAAAAAATGCAGGGGCCCCGGAAGCAATTTGGACAACTCTGAGAACGTATGGTGCGAAACAGACCTTGAAGCTCTATCGACGAGCAAAAGCCGCGAGGCAGAGCGTTCCTTTGACGGGTGCTGCGCGATCAACTCTCCAGGCAACCCAAAATCATAGGCATCGGTGCGCATCTGCTAAGCGCTCAATTCCTCTCCAGGCTGAGCCTCAATGAAGACCGCAACGGCAGTGATATTATCGGGAGCCCCGCGCTCATTACCTTCTTCAATAATCAAATCTACGAACTGCTGAGGATCGGTCGCACTGTGTATCATGCGGCTCAGTTCACTGTCGCCAAAAACCTTCTGAACCCCATCACTGCATAAGAAAATACGATCCTCGCCAATAACCGAATGCTCGAACGTATCGACCTCTACAGTCGGTTGCTGGCCTAGGCAGCGCGTCAAGGTATGGTCAAAATAGTCGGGGATATAGGCCTCCTCCTCCGGACCGAGACGATCCCTCACATCCTGCGCCATGGTGTGATCTTTGGAAAGTTTCGAAAGCTGGCCACCACGCTGTATGTATAGCGAAGTATCACCGACATGGGCCGCATACAGGCGGTTCGCGCTGAGTAAAATGAGCGTGAGCGTCGTGCCAATACCAGTCTCGGCATTGATATTAGCACCCTCGTCATAAACCGCCCGATTCGCTTGCAACGCCGCTTGTTTGACCGAATGAGGGGTGCTCGTTTTTGAACTCTCGGGATCTAGACATTCTGCAACACGTTCGATAGCGACACGGCTCGCAACCTCACCACGGGGAAGCCCACCCAGGCCATCCGCTACTGCAAACACTCCCGTGTTGAGGGCACACAACATAGAGTCTTCATTTATTTCGCGCCCGATACCACGATCTGACCGTCCATACGCTCTGATTTTCATTAAAGCCCCCCACCTTAACGGGAATGAAAAGAAAGGCAATTCTGCAAAATTCCCCTGAACAGTATCTAGCCCACCCGTTTTTCATCACCAGGAGAATACCGCTTGATCCAAATGCAGGCAGAGCGTTAATTCGAGCTAGTGGAAAAATCAGAAGTCGTAATAACGGGGTTAGGATTAGTTTCTAGTATTGGAAATTCCCTTCAAGAAGCAGTCGAAAGCATGAAAAAACTGCGTTCGGGCATAGAGACTTATCAGCCGTTTCTCGATGTGAAGGCCCCGGTGAGCGTCCTGGGGACTCTCAAACAGTTTGATCTGACTTCATCCGATCAAGAGGACTGGGAATTCCCCGCGAAATATCGCGTCGCCCGTTCGGTGCTGAGGGGCCTCTCTCCGAACGCCTTGTTCGGCTTGTGCGCATTTACGGATGCCGTTGAAGATGCGGAGCTTACGCCCGAAGACGTGTCGAACCCCGATGTCGGCATGTACACCGCATCTGCAGGATCCACCCTTATGCTCTACAGTTCACTCGATCGGATGAAGAAAGTTGGCGTTGAGCGGGCCAACCCAAAAGGAATTGTCTCTTCAATCGCCGGCACCCTCAACTTCAACCTCGTTTCTCATTTCAAAATCCAGGGCTTTTCAACGGGCTTCGTATCCGCCTGTGCATCCTCCGCGCATGCACTAGGCTTCGCCGCTGACGCAATTGCCCAGGGGCAGCAGAAACGCATGTTTGTTGTGGGAGCCGAAGATGGCGACATCGACTGTATCCTACCCTTCGCCGGCATGCGCGCTCTGTCTACCAATACAGACCCATCGACCGCCTCGCGACCCTTCGATAAGAAACGCGACGGCTTCGTCGGCACCGGTGGAGCTGCCGTGATAGTTCTTGAGTCCCGTCAAGTTGCAGAGAAACGTGGGGCTAAAATCTACGCCAAGGTCGCAGGCTGGGGGCAATCCAGCGACGGATACAATCCGGTCCTACCGGAACCCGAGGGCCAAGGACTCGCTCGAGCCATCAACACAGCCTTGAAGCAGGGTGAAACGACACCGGATGAGGTCACCTATATCAACGCCCATGCTCCTTCGACTCCATTCGGCGACTTGGCTGAGATTGAGGCCGTCAAAGAAGTATTTGGAACGAACAGCAGCGTGAAAATCTCTAGCACCAAGGCAATTACTGGACACGGACTGAGTTTGGCGGGATCGCTTGAAGCGACGTTAACTGCTCTCGCAATCGACAAGGGCTTGATACCCGGATCGGCAAATATCTCGGAACTCGATCCGAAAACCAAAGGAGTCAACATCCTCCAGGAGACAATCCACGAGCCTATTGAATATGCCCTTAGCAACAGCAGCGGCTTCGGGGGTGCAAACGTCTCGCTTCTCTTCAAACGCTACCATGGCTAAGCGCGTATGCGTGCTCCAGGACTACCTGCGCATGGGAGGAACCGAGCGAAACAGCTTAGCCCTCTGCAATGATCTGGCGCGCCAGGGTGCGACTGTGACTCTCCTGACCGCCCGGCCTGGGGGAATTTTGGCCACCGCTGCCAAAGAACTTGGAATACAACACTGTGCCTCTCAGTTCATGGACTTGAAACTCAATTGGTTTCCACCCAAGACCCTAAAGAAAATGGATGGACTTGACTGCGATCAGGTCATCCTCATGGGGCGTGTCGCCAATGAATTTGGATGGCGCATAAAAGACCAAAATCCAGACATCGAACTCATTGCCAGCATTCGTACTGGTCGAACCCTGACAAAATCCTACCAGAAAACCCTCCAGATCGCCGATTCAATTTGGGTCAACAGCCAGTATGCCGCTGATCGAGCTCTGGCCCTTGCAATCTCTCAGTCGAAAATAAAGATCGTCGAAAATTTCCCGATACACCAGCTTTCTCGAACCGAGAGACTTGCAAAAAGAGACGCTTCCCGAAAAAGACTGGGGGTCAATGATTCATCAAAGAAAATCCTCCTTAAAATTGCCGCATTTAGACCAGGGAAATGTCATGAAGATCTGATACGTTTTCTGATCGAATCCGGCCAGACTCCACCAACCTCCAGCCATTGGGAACTCTGGTTGGTCGGATCTGGATCTCAGGAAAAGCGCTGCCAAAATTTAGTTCGCAAGCTAGGCATGGAAGAACAGGTTCGTTTTTTCGGAAATCAATTAGATGTATCTACATTTTATTACGCTGCAGATTTGGCGATCTCGGCGTCACGTGAGGAGTCAAATTCAAACTTCATTCAAGAGGCGATCCGAGTTGGTTTGCCGGTCCTGGCAATACAGGCAGGCGGCACCAGCGAAAGTGTCAATGACGCCCATGGTGAGGTGCAATGGGTGGCTGATTTTAGTGCTTTCAAAAAAACCCTCTTGAACAGAATGAAAGTCGAATCCTGAATTTTCATGATAATGAATTCCGCTCACTGGCATCTCTTAAAGCAGCTCACCCTACGCTCAATCCAGCAGCGCTTCAGAGGATCAATCCTCGGCTGGGGCTGGATGATTGGTCAGCCCCTCATGATGATGGCGGTCTACACCATCGTGTTTGGTTTGATTTTCGGAGGGAGGTATGTCGGTCAGCCAGAAGACTCCCCAGCGATTTACGCCTTGGGGATATTTTTAAGTTTAGCCCTCTACAACTTTTTCAGCGAAGTATTGCAAAGCGCCCCCCACATCATTCTTGGAAACACCGTGTACGTGAAAAAAGTCGCTTTCCCACTGGAGATGCTTCCACTGTCTGCGGTCGGTGCTCCTTTTGTGACGATGCTCGTGCAAATCGCTCTGGTGATCGCCGGAGCGCTATTTGCCGGGGTGTTTCATCCTGGAGGACTGCTCTACGTCTTCTTTTCTGCGGTCGCTCTAGCGATCTTGAGCCTCGGAGTGGCATTCTGGTTTTCGGCTCTCGGGGTCTTTATCAGAGACCTTCAGCAAATCGCCGGGGTAATGGGATTGATTCTATTGTATGCCAGTGCCGTATTCTATTCTCCGGAAATGGTCGCGGAGCGAGAGCCATGGATCTGGCAGATTTTGCAGTTCAATCCCCTGATTCACCTCATCAGCGCGAGCCGCTCCGCCCTGCTCTTCGGAGTCGAGGTGAGTTGGTTAGGAATATCCCTTTCGATGGCATTTTGCTCAGCCGTGTTGGCTACCGGATATTTATTCTTTCGCTGGATAAAATCATCCTTTGCCGATGTAATGTAATCTCATGAAAAAGCGCGAAAGAGCAGACTACATACAGAATCTACTCGATGAACTTTACCCGGAAACGCCGATTCCTTTGGACCACACCAGTCCCTATACGCTACTCGTGGCGGTCTTGCTCTCAGCGCAATGCACCGACGAGCGGGTAAACCAGGTCACACCTGCACTCTTTGCCGAAGCTGATACTCCCGAGGGTATGGTCAACGTTCCTGTAGAAACCATCCATGGGATCATCCGACCCTGCGGCCTGGCTCCCGCAAAGTCGAAAAACATCGCCGCACTATCGCACATCCTAGTGGAAGACTACGACGGGCATGTCCCTGAAAATATCGAAGCACTCGAGGCCCTACCGGGGGTTGGACACAAGACCGCGAGTGTGGTTGTGTCTCAAGCATTCGGCCAGCCCGCGTTTCCTGTCGACACTCATATTCACCGCCTAGCACAGCGCTGGAAACTGACAAATGGTAAAAATGTCAAACAGACCGAAGCCGATCTCAAAAAACTCTTCCCACAGGATTCGTGGAATCGACTCCACCTTCAAATCATCTTCTACGGACGCGAACACTGCCAGGCTCGTAAGGTTTGCGCCGGCCCCGA
>JBCCBL010000149.1:0-7078 GCA_039034055.1 Verrucomicrobiota bacterium
GAGTATGCCACGCTTTCCCTTGATATTTAATGAGACTGGCATTTGATTTCTCGGTCGAACATGGAGCATCAAGAAGAAATCATTTCTATTTTCCGGGAAACGGGCGCCCTTCAGGAGGGCCATTTTGTCCTCCGAAGCGGGTTGCACAGCGGACACTTTTTTCAGTGCGCCCAGGTTTGTCAGTATCTGGACAAGGTAACACGTTTGGTTGAGCTGCTCATTGAGGGCCTAGGAGAGATTGATTGCGAAACGGTTGTCGCCCCGGCGATGGGAGGCCTGGTTCTCGGACAGGAAGCCGCACGCCAATTGGGCAAACGCTTCATCTTCGTCGAAAAAGAGGAAGGTAAGCTTGCGATGCGCCGTGGATTCAAACTCGAAAAGGGCGAAAAGGTTATCATCATCGAAGACGTCATTACACGAGGTGGCCGCGTTCAGGAGACCGTAGATATTCTGGAAGGCCTGCAGGCGAACATCACGAAGATTGGGGTCCTCGTCGATAGGAGTGAGGGCAAAGCTTCTTTCTCAGCTCCATTGACCTCTTTGGTGCAACTGAGCTTCCCAACCTACGAAGCAGATGCTTTACCTGCAGAACTAGCGCGCGTTCCCGTTTCAAAACCAGGCAGCAAGTGAGTCGGTCGCCAAGATCGATCGACAAACTTATTCAGGGAATTGAGAGCATCCCGAGATCCGCAAAAGTGCTCACCCAAGCACGCCTGTGGCCCTGGGTGATTGCTCCAGGTTTTTTTATCAGCCTCCTAGTGCCCGGCATCATTGCCACGACTATTTTATATCACGACCGTTTTTCAATATGGTTCCATAACGCACTGCCCGAATGGGCTCAAATTGCATGGTTGAGCGCAATTTTTTCGAGCTTACTTTGGCTAGTCCTCGCTCTTTTGGCATTCTTTATCGGTTCCCAAGTCATCCTCGCGCTCTACGCTCCTTTCTTTGGAATCATGTCGGAGCGAATCGAATCTCATCTGGGCGGTGCAAAAGGTAGACCGTTTTCATTTTCTGGCTTTTTTCGCGACATCGCGCGAGCGTTCGCAGTCCTCGCTATCACCCTTGGGAAATGGCTCCTTTGGACAGTCCTTGCATTCACGATCTCTTGGATTCCTGTGGTTGGACAGATCTCTTCTCTAATTCTCCTCTTTGTCGTGAATGGTTATTTTACCGCGATGGGCAGTATCGATCCATGCCTGGAACGCAGAGATTATACGATCCGAGGCACTTTCGGATATTGTCGACGGGAACGGTTTGGCCTGGTTGGCCTCGGAGCGGTCTATCAATTATTAATGTTCATTCCCCTGATTGGGTGGTTTCTCGCTCCGGGTCTTTTGGTTGCTGGAGCTAGTCTATATTGTATCGAGAATTCCGATTAATAGTTCGTTTCAACCATTCGACGGCGCCGACTTCATCGAAAAATTCGCCTTCGATCTGTGCCTCAAAAGCGGCTTCGAGCACACCTTTAAAGGCTTTAGATGGCTCCATTCCTTGAGCAATCAAATGGCGTCCGAGCAGGATCGGTTGCGGTCCCGAGTCCGCGAGTTTCAATTCGGCAGCCTGTTTTTCGAGTGAATCAAGCTCGGGGAACCCTTCTGGAACGAGCGGCGGTCGCCCCAGTTTATCAGCTCTACACACACGCAAAAGTCGATCAATACGGTTTACTCTATTCGCTAAGCGACGCACTGCTGAGTCTTTCGCATTGTCTTTGAAGAGTTGAAAAGGACGCATATGGCATTCAACCAAGGGCAAAATACTGGCGACCAGTGCGTGCTCCCGCGTAATGCGTTTCAAGAATTGCTCGGCAACCGAAACGCCGACGTATTCGTGACGAGGAGATTTCCAGCGCCCATTTTCGAGCACAGTGGTCTCCGGCTTTCCCATATCATGACAAAGGACCGCCAGCCCAACAATCCAGTCCTCGCGCGCATCTCCCAGGCGCTCCTTCGCAAATACGTCTAGGCAGTGCAGCGTATGGGTCCAAACGTCCCCTTCCGGATGCCACGTAGGATCTTGCTGACAACCTTGGAGTGCCTCCAATTCTGGAAAATACCTCAACCAGCCGACTTCGGATAAAAACTTCAATCCTCGCCCGATCTCCTGTCCCTGCGTTATCAATTTAAAAAATTCTTCGCTGACGCGCTCCATGGGGAGATCGTCACCTTGAATAGATTTGCATAGATCCACGGTGTCTGGGTCGACCTCCAGATCAAAGCGTGCAACCAGCTGCATCCCCCGCAGGACCCTCAATGAATCCTCGCCGAATGCAGACGAGACATGGACTAATCGCTTCTCCCTTAAATGCTCCGCACCACCGACTGGGTCTACGAGCACTCCCGTCAAGACTTCCTGATATATCGCATTTATTGTGAAATCTCGCCTAGTAGCGGCTGACTCAAGGCTCATTTTCGGATCAGCTTCGGTGCTGAAACCCCGATGTCCGGAATCGACCTTTCGCTCTCTACGGGGCAAGGCCACATCGATGGGAAGGCCCGATAGCTTAAAAACCCCAAACTGTTTCCCGACTTCGTCCACCGGATTCAGGCTGCGGAGGAGGGAACTCAAAGCCTCCAAATCAACCCCAAACACTTCTAGGTCGAAATCCTTACTTTTCAGACCAAGCAATTCATCGCGAACGCAGCCACCTACTTTGTATACCGTTCCACCAACAGACTGAATCGTCAGCGCAATCGATCTGAGTGCGCTCTGGATATCTTCTTTTGGCAATCCAGCCATCTCCGGAATATCATCAGCCCGTCGGAATGAAGCAACGCCCAAAGGCGCGTGATGGCGAAGGAGCCCTCAATGCTGCCAAAGCCTAGGCAATGTGTTCCATTTCCGAGACTGGCTGCACCTGGATCGTGTCGCTCGGCCTCACGCGACCTCCTCGAACGACCAGGCCCTCGACACAAGAACGGCTCAGTAAATAGTCATCACTCGTCAAACCGTTGAACCCCGAAGTATCTGAGCCATTTCCCTGCGACCGCGCTGCTTCCCGCCGCGATGCAACCAGCCTTATCTCAACATCAGGGCCAATATTAATCGTCATGTGGGGGGATAACTCTGAAATATCGATGCCCTTAGTCGTGATATGCTCACCCATCACACCGGGTGAAATTCGAAAGCCACGCTCTCTAAGTCTCCGGATAATCTCCATACTCAAAATCCTGACAGTCCGAATCTGAGCCCCGATCGTCGATGATTTCGATGCCTCGTTCTTTACCCCAAGGCCTACCATGAGATCTATATGCTCGCAGTTTGTTTTGCTAAACGAAAGAACCTCACTTCGACTTACCGCTTCAACATTTCCAATCATCAGTCTACGATAATATAACTACGTCACAATTACGCGCCGATGAATCGCCATTTCCTAAAAAAATGATTTTCGCTCTCCACGGACTCCTTGGGTGCGGAGCTGATTTCGACCCCCTGGGCCGAGGCTTGGATCCTCAATTTTCACTCTATTCACCCGACTTACCCGGTCATGGAAGCCGTGGCAATGAGCGCGAAATCACTCTAGATTCAACCATCAGCTACCTGAGGGCTTGCCACGCCCGAAACGCACCTTCAGCACGCGTCCTTTTAGGATATTCAATGGGGGGGCGTATCGCACTCAATTGGGCGGTCAAAGAACCCAATCGCTTTGACGCTCTGATTCTTATCAGCACCAGTCCGGGTATTCGAGATCCACAAGAGCGCGAAAAACGGCTCCTAAGCGATCAGACATGGATCGAGTCTCTTAAAGCGATAGAACGCTCAGCATGGCTAAAACTCTGGGAGCAGCAGCCTGTATTCAAAACACCGGCTCCCATCTCGAAGTCCGTAGGTTCACAAGTAGACAAACAAAGAATGCTGGCAGATCCCGATGGATGGATCGCCGCGATGCAAGGACTCGGAAACGGGGTGATTCCATTCCTCGAAAACCCTCTTCAGCATTGCAACCTGCCCTGCCTGCTCATCTCCGGTGAGGCCGACCGCAAATTTCAAAAGATTCATACTAATCTCGCGAAATCTCCGGCGGTGAACAATGTGATCATCGAGCAATCTGGGCACCGACCCCATTTGGAACAGCCGCTAAAAACTGCTCTCATGATCAACAAATTCCTGGAAACGCTCGAGCCTTTGAAAAAGCGTTCAAGCTAGACTCTCGATCAACATTACCAACACTCGCGCAGCCTCGCGACCGGACAAAGCGAAGCAGAATCTTCACCCCGAAACCCGCCAACGAGAGAAATACCGAATCAATCCCATTGCTGATTTTCAAATTTTCAATGTAGTGACGGGTATGTTCACTGGAATCATCGAGGAAATAGGGACTATTCAGCTTATCGAAAATCGCGATGAAGCCTGGCGCTTTCGTATCCAATGCCAAGCTGTTCTTGCGGATGCCGCCCTCGGGGACAGTATTGCGGTAAATGGGGTGTGCCTGACCATTGTCGCCTTTTCAGAATACTCGGTAGACTTCGATATTTTGGATCAAACGCTCCGCGTCACCAACCTCGCCGAGTTGGAGGAAGGGCATGTTGTGAACCTCGAACGCGCCCTCCGCATGCAGGCGAAGCTTGGAGGACACCTCGTGAGCGGCCATGTCGATCAAACTGCGAAAATCTCGAAAATTCAGCAAGAAGGCAAAAATGTGCGATTGGATGTCGAGATTCCGGCTGGATCGGCACACAGGCTTATCGACAAAGGCAGCGTCACGATAGACGGGATCTCACTCACGATTGCTGAGCTTTCAGACACTCAACTCACATGCTGGCTCATCCCGAAAACCCTCGAGCTTACCAACCTCTCCCGCCGCTCAGTCGGCGACCAGGTGAATCTAGAATTCGACCTGGTCGGTAAATACATTGAACGCATGGTAAGGCTAGATCCGAGTCTGGCGACTACCTACCAAAGTCCCTCGACGTAAGGTATTGTAAGCTGTCAAAAATCTTTATGCGGTCAAAATTGATCAGTCCGCATTGAGTAGGACCCGGGAGCTGCCTGATAGGTGTTACCCCCTTTGCGCACCTTCAAATGCTCGGCATTCCCATAGGAAATGGTCGCCGGCCCACGGGCACTCAACGACACCTCCTCACCGGCCTCAAGGTAGCGTCGTAGGAGCTGTTGGTCACCCTCGCTCTCCTTGACGATCACAAAAACCCGATCCGCCGCAAGAAGGGTGAATTCATCCAAATTAGAGGGGCTGGGAGACGGTACCACGCTCCCTCCAGAATTCGATTCTTCAGCTGCCATACTGGAATCAGTCCCCGCTATCTCGGGGTCCGATTCATCGATTGAAAACTGGACGACCAGGTTTATGATAAAGGCAAAGACTGCGATACTGATCAAACCCGCTCCCAACAGAAGCCCGATTTTCCAAATCAGGCTGTTGTCAAAATTAAGTCCACTCGGCTCCGAAGAGAGAGGGTCTGAGGTGAGATCTTCGGTATCCGGTGGTAGCGCGCTCGGCTTTTGCGAGGGACGAATACTCGGCTTGGTCACCGAGGTACTTTTTGGCTCGAAATCCATCCGCCCGAGGGTTTCTCGGTTCTCGCGACGCGCTGCTCGGCTCAAATTACTGTTTCCCGAGACCGCTGAATATTCGATCATGATCTTTTCGGGATCGAGCTTCAGGAATTGAGCATAGTTTTTAACGAAACCCCGACGATAAATCTCGGGCAAATTGATATCGAAGGTACCTTGCTCAAATGAGACCAGAAAGTCGGCGCGAATCTTGGTGGCATCTGAGGCCTCGCGGATTGTTATCCCCTGACGCTTTCGCGCTTCTTCCAATTTTTCGCCGACTTGCTGCATTATCGCTTCATTAACGTGGGAGCCGACTTTCAAAACTCAAGACCTAAAGCCAACGCTTCTTGATGAATTGCATAGAGTCACAGCAAGCTCTTCGCGAAGCCCGAAAACGATGGCTTCAATTCTCAACCAATTCGGCCATCAAGGTCTCAAAGTCCTCAGGAAGCCGAGCTTCAATGAGCATGCGCTTCTTAAGTATTGGATGATCTAATTCAAGGGTGTGCGCATGCAACATAACTCGCGGCACCCCAATCCCGGAAAAACGCGCTGCCTTGAATCCATAATTCGAGTCACCCAACAACGGGTAACCAAGGTATTGCATATGCACTCTGATTTGATGGGTCCTTCCGGTGTGGATGCGGCAAGAGACCAATGAGGCATTTCCTACGGCTCTTAGACACCTCCAATCGGTATGAGCAAATTTGCCGTGGGGCCTTACCGCCATGCGGGTCCGATGAACCGGATGCCGCCCGATCGCTTGCTGAATCGTCCCGGCGTTCTCCTTGGGCAAGCCTGAGACTAAAGCCAAATATTCCTTACGCATCGTACGCTCCGAAAACTGCTCGACCAAGGCGTGATAGGCTCGATCTGTCTTCGCTACGACGATAACGCCTGATGTCTCTTTATCGAGACGATGAACAATGCCGGGACGATCTGGGGCGCCGATTGACGCCAATCCTTCCTTACAATGAAAGAGCAGAGCGTGGACAAGCGTATCTGGTCCGGTCCCGACACCAGGATGGGTGACCATCCCCACCGGCTTGCTCACCGCAATCAGATGCTCGTCTTCGAAGAGAACTTCAAGGGGAATATCAACCGGTTGGGCAGACTGCTCGACGGCCGCGACCCAGGATATGCTTAAAACATCGCCAGCCGCGACCTTAGACTTTTTCGACAAAACGACATCCTCGCGCATGATCAGTCCAGCATCCAACGCGCGCTGAATTTGTGAACGTGATCGATCCGAATACGTAGCCGCTAAGACCTTGTCGACACGCTCCGCTTTCTGGACCTGCTCCGATACCTCAAGCTCGAATCGCTCAGTCGATGACACACTATTCACTCAAAACCTCAAATCGCATCTCCCAAGATATGGCAAGCACAGCCATCGACGCTACGGTGAACGGAGGGCTCGCCACGCTGTCGCCGACACCCCCGTAGAATTTCGAAAGGCCTGAGCAAATCGTTGCTGAGATGCAAACCCCGTTCGCTCAGCGACCTCATGCATCCTCCAGTCGGTCTCACGGAGCAGCCGCTTGGCCTCTTCGATACGAAACTC